>NZ_JBIUAG010000022.1:0-169556 GCF_044547355.1 Kutzneria sp. NPDC052558 | reverse complement strand
GCTTCTTGCGTATCGAGGCAGGCGGAGCCTGCCCGATAGCGCCTTGATACGCCATCGCCCAGAGGTCTCCACACAAAATCCACCCGGAGTCACCACACTAAAACCCTCCAACTCCACCACCTTCAACATCCCCGAATCCCCCGTCCCCGCACGCAACGGCCACGCGCCAGCCGGCCCCTCCGTCGACACCGCAAATCGGCGACACCGCAAATCGGCATCCCCGCATTCCCCACCACCCCGGTCCTGACCGCCTACCCCACCGCCCATCACGGCCAGGACCGGATCACCGCCCCCGGCTCCCGCCCCACATCGACGCCCCAAAACCGCCACAGAATCAGCGCCGCCAGATCAGCGCGGCCAGCGGTAACCCCTCCCATCGCCCCCGCTGCCCCGCCCGTCATCACCGCCCCTACTCGATGCGGCAGGAACTACCCGGCTGTCGGCAACCGCGCGGGGCGGGCACCCGAGCCACCACCCACCACCCACCCCGACCCCACCACCCACCCCGACCCCCACCGCCCCCGCACCCCCGACCCCGCCGAACCCACGCATGACCGCCCGCCGAACCGCGAGGGCCGGGTCGCTATCCTCGGCCCCGACACGGCCCCGTCACCGGGCCTCGGGTCGACCGTCACCCAGGCGTGTGGTCTAGACCGCACGACCGGATGGGGGCAGGGCGGTTGGTAGCGCTCTCATACCTGTCCGTAATCGGACGGGTGATCCTTTTGCCGCAGGCCCGGCGGCCAACCGTGCAAGCCATCCCCGGCAGTTCACCCTGATTTAGTCACAATGCGTAGTTGACAGGCGGCCTTTCGGTGTAGCGGCGGCCTTCCGGTTACCGCGTCGTTGCCGCATCGTGTCGCCAGAACTGAACTTAACCGCTTCACCTCCCTTTCGGCCCGTGGCTCGGGGGCATATGTTCTGCGCCACAACATTTTCGCGGGCTCCTGGAGTGACCCGCGCCACGATGAAGGGAACAGCCGGATGCGGAGCAGAACTCTCGCCGTGCTCGCCGCGAGCACCGGGCTCGCGCTGGCGGTCACCGGGTGTGGCGCCAACAGCAGCAGCGGCAGCAGCCCGACGTCGGGCAGCAGCGCGGCCAGCAACGGCGCGAAGGTCGGCGTGATCCTGCCGGAGACCACCACGTCCGCCCGCTGGGAGGGTTTCGACCACCCGCTGCTGGAGGCGGCACTCAAGGCCGAGGGCTTCGACCCGATCATCCAGAACGCGCAGGGCGACGACCAGAAGGTCTCCTCCCTGGCCGACCAGATGATCAGCCAGGGCGTCAAGGTGCTCATCCTGGCCTCCACCACCGGTGACACCGGCGCCGCGGTCGAGAAGAAGGCGGCCGCCGCGGGCATCCCGGTCATCGACTACGACCGCCTCAACGCCGGCGGCAGCGCCGACTACTACGTCTCGTTCGACAACGTGCAGGTCGGCAAGCTCCAGGGCCAGGCCCTCGCGGACGCCCTCAAGAGCAAGCCGGGCGCGCAGGTCATCGAGATCGAGGGCGCGGCGACCGACAACAACGCCATCCTGTTCCACCAGGGCCAGGAGGAAGTCCTCAAGCCGCTGTACGACAACAAGACCCTCAACCTGGTCAAGAGCCAGTACATCGACAAGTGGGACAACCAGACCGGTGGCTCGGTCTTCGAGAACTTCCTGACCGCCAACGGCGGCAAGGTCGACGGCGTGCTCGCGGCCAACGACGGCCTGGCCGGCGCGGTCATCACCGTGCTGCAGAAGAACAAGCTCAACGGCACGGTCCCGGTCACCGGCCAGGACGCCACCGCCGACGGCCTCAAGGCCGTGCTGCGCGGCGACCAGTACATGACGGTCTTCAAGCCGATCGACCAGGAGGCCAAGGCGGCCGCCCAGCTGGCCACCGCCCTGCTGAAGAACAGCAAGGCCGACGCCGACAAGGTCGCCACCCAGACGGTCACCGACCCCAAGACCCAGCGCGTGGTCAAGTCGCTGCTGCTCACGCCGCAGTCGATCACCAAGGACAAGGTCAAGGACGTCATCTCGGCCGGCGCCGTCAAGAAGGACGACGTCTGCACCGGCGACGTGGCCGCGCTCTGCACCGCGAACGGCATCAGCTGACCCGCTGACGGCCACAGCCTAGGCCGCCGCCGCGACCGGCCCGGACCCCCGACCCGGGTCGGCCGCGGCGGCTTCCCATGCCCAGCACCCCGCCGCCACCGGGGCGGGCGAGTGAGAAGTCTGGAGAACACCCCCATGACCGAGCCGATCCTCGAACTGCGTGGGATCAACAAGAGCTTCGGGCCCGTCCACGTGCTGCACGACGTGGACCTCGTGATCCGGCCCGGCGAGGTGACCGCGCTCGTCGGCGACAACGGCGCCGGCAAGTCCACGGTGGTCAAGTGCATCGCCGGCATCCACGGCATCGACTCCGGCGAGGTGCTGTTCAACGGCGAGCCGGTGCACATCAACGGCCCGCGTGAGGCCGCCGCCAAGGGCATCGAGGTCGTCTACCAGGACCTCGCGCTGTGCGACAACCTCGACATCGTCCAGAACATGTTCCTGGGCCGCGAGCGCGGCAAGTACGGCCTGCTCGACGAGTCCGACATGGAGCAGGCCGCCCGCGAGACGCTGGCCTCGCTCTCGGTCCGCACGGTCAAGTCGGTGCGCACGCTGGTGGCGTCGCTGTCCGGCGGCCAGCGGCAGACCGTGGCCATCGCCAAGGCCGTGCTGTGGGACAGCAAGGTCGTGCTGCTGGACGAGCCGACGGCCGCGCTGGGCGTGGCCCAGACCCGCCAGGTCCTCGACCTGGTGCGCCGGCTGGCCGACCAGGGCCTGGGGGTGGTGCTCATCAGCCACAACATGAACGACGTGTTCGAGGTCGCGGACAACATCGCCACGCTCTACCTCGGCCGCATGGTCGCCCAGCTGCCGACCAAGAGCCTGACCAACACGCAGGTCGTCGAGCTGATCACCGCCGGCCGGTCCGGCGACATCGGCCTGGCCAAGCCCGAAGTCGCCACGGTCTGAATCGCAAGGGATCTCCTCCAATGACTGACACCCCCGCCGCCGCCCCGCCGTCGGACCAGAAGAAGCCGTCCACGCAGGAGCAGGCCGTCGCCGACTTCGGCATCGACACCACCCGCCGCTCCACCGGCCAGGCCCTGCGCGACTACGTCGACCGCGTCCGCGGCGGCGAGCTCGGCTCGCTGCCGGCGCTGGCCGGACTGATCGTGCTGCTCATCCTGTTCGCCCTGCTGTCGGACACCTTCCTCAGCCTGAACAACATCGCCAACCTGATCGCGCAGTCGGCCGGCACCATCATCATCGCGATGGGCCTGGTCTTCGTGCTGCTGCTGGGCGAGATCGACCTGTCCGCCGGCACCGCCTCCGGCGTGGCCGCCGCCGTGATGGCGCTGCACCTGACCAAGGCCGGCAACCTCCAGTCCGGCATGGGCGACCCCGTCTTCTACGCCTTCATCGCCGGCGGCCTGCTGGCCATCGCGGTCGCGGTGTGGCAGCGGATCTGGCTCGGGGCCGCGCTGTCCGCGGTCGCGGTGCTGCTGCTCCTGCTGGGCGTGCCGGCCAACCCGTGGCTGGAGATGCTGCTGGCCGTCTGCGTCGGCACGGTCATTGGCTGCCTCACCGGCGTGATGGTCTCCAAGATCGGCATCCCGTCCTTCGTCGTGACCCTGGCCCTGTTCCTGGCCTGGGGCGGCGTGATCCTGAAGCTGATCGGCGACGGCGGCACGCTGTCCATCAGCAACGACCCGGTGCTGTTCGGCGTGGCCAACAACAACCTGAACATCCTGGGCAGCTGGATCCTGTTCGTGATCTTCGCCGGCGGCTACGCGGCCGTGGTGCTGCTGCGGCACACCAGCCGGGTCCGCCGCGGCCTGGTCGCCCAGCCGAACTCGCTGATCATGCTCAAGGTCGGCGCGGTCGTCGCGCTCGGCGCGGTGGCCACCTACCTGCTCACGCTCAACCGCTCGCCCAACCCGGACCGCATCACCATCGAGGGCGTGCCCTACGTGGTGCCGATCGTGCTGGTGCTGCTGGTGATCGGCACGTTCGTGCTGGACCGCACCAAGTACGGCCGGCACATCTACGCCGTCGGCGGCAGCGCCGAGGCGGCCCGCCGCGCCGGCATCAACGTGCCCAAGATCCGGATGAGCGTGTTCGTGATCTGCTCCACGGTGGCCGCGGTCGGCGCCATCGTCTACTCCTCCAAGGTCGGCTCGGTCGACCCGAACGCCGGTGGCGGCAACGTGCTGCTGTTCGCCGTCGGCGCCGCGGTCATCGGCGGCACCTCGCTGTTCGGCGGCAAGGGCCGGCTGTCCAACGCCATCATCGGTGGCTTCGTGATCCAGATCGTCAGCAACGGCCTGGGCCTGGTCGGCGCGCCCGCCGCGGTGGTCAGCATCGTCACCGGCGCGGTCCTGCTGCTGGCCGCCACCGTCGACGCGGTCTCGCGCCGGCGGGCCAAGGCGACCGGTCACTAGCCGTTCCATCAGGGCACGAGGGGGTGTGCGGTGAGCGGTCCGCCAACCGCGGGTACACGTCCCGACGAGGTCCGCAGGCACAACCGGACCGCCCTGCTGCGCCGCCTGCACGTCGGCGGGCCGTGCACCAGGG
Source organism: Kutzneria sp. NPDC052558 (assembly GCF_044547355.1). Taxonomy (NCBI): domain Bacteria; kingdom Bacillati; phylum Actinomycetota; class Actinomycetes; order Pseudonocardiales; family Pseudonocardiaceae; genus Kutzneria; species Kutzneria sp. NPDC052558. Next base: position 164,939 of record NZ_JBIUAG010000022.1, on the reverse strand, counting down.
CGGAACTGGCCGCCGAGCTCGGGCTCAACCGGAGCACGATCAAGGCCCTGGTCGACGGCCTGGCCGACGCCGGCGTCGTGGTCGAGCAGGTCTCGGCCAAGCGCACCGGCGCCGGCCGGCCGTCGCTGCTGGTGCTGCCGCAGCCGCGGTCGCTGTGGGTGCTGGCCGTCGACGTCGGCGTCGAGCAGACCACGGTGGCCGCCGTCGGCTTCGGCGGCGAGGTGCTCGGCACCCGGGGCTGGACCCTGCCCCGGGGCGCCGGCTCGCCCGACGACCTGCTGGCCAAGATCGGCACCGCCGGCCGGCGGCTGGCCGAGCGGATCGGGTCCGAGCCGGTCGGGGTCGGGGTGTCCGTGCCCGGCGTCGTCCGGCGGGACGGCTACGTGCACGAGGCCCCCAACCTGCACTGGGCCGGCGTGCCGGTGGGGGAGCGGCTGTCCGCCGCCCTGCACCGGCCGGTGCTGGTCGGCAACGACGCCGAGCTCGGGGCGCTGGCTGAGCACACCCGGGGCGTGGCCACCGAGGCCGCCGACATGGTCTTCGTGTCCGTGGACGTCGGGGTCGGCGGCGGGGTCATCTCCGAGCGGGCCGCCCTGCGCGGCAGCGGCGGCTACGTCGGCGAACTCGGGCACATGGTCGTGCGGCCCGGCGGCCGGCCCTGCTACTGCGGCTGCCAGGGCTGCTGGGAGACCGAGGTCGGCGAGGACGCCCTGTGCCGGGCCCTGGGCATGCCCGAGGGCTCACCCCGCGAGGCCGTCGTCGGCGAGCTGCGGGCCCTGGCCGGCGAGCCCCAGGAGGCGCTGCGCCGACTGCGGGAGTTCACCGACTGGCTGGGCATCGGCCTGATCAACATCGTCAACCTGCTCGGCCCCCAGCTCGTGGTGCTGGGCGACCTGCTGGCCGCCCTGCCCGACGCCGTGGTCGACGAGGCCGCCGAAACCGTGCGGGAGCGCAGCCTGGTCAGCCGGGCCGTCGGCGGCATCCAGATCGTGGCCTCCCCGCTGGGCAAGGAAGCCAAGATCATCGGCGCCGCCGAGCTGGCCTTCCAACAAGCCCTCTCCGGCTAGCCCCTTTGTGCTTGGAAGGGGGCTTTCCTCCACTCCGAGTGGAGGAAAGCCCCCTTCCAAGCGTTGGTCGCGGCCGGGGGGGGGGGGGGGGGGGGGGGGGGGGGGGGGGGGGGGGGGGGGGGGGGGGGGGCGTGGGGGCCCCCCGCCTCTTGGTCGCCTGTGGAAATGGTGGACTTTCGTCTGTCCCGGGCTCTCAGCCCTGCTGGATCTCGGCCGCGAGCTCACGCAGCTTGGCGCTGTGCTCGCGGGCGTGGTGCCCGCAGAAGAGGAGCTCGCCTCCGGACGGGAGAATGGCGCGTACCTGAGCGGCTGCGCCGCACCGGTCGCAGCGGTCGACAGCGGTCAGCTCGGGGCGGGTGAGCAAGGTCGTCATGGAAATCTCCCTCCGTCCCGGCACCAGATGCTTCCGGTGCCTACTACAGCTGCGACCACCGGCCTCCGGGTCGCCGCCCGTCGGTCTCCTGGTGCTCGCTGCCATCACTGTTGCAGACGTTCGGCGCCTCGCCGGTGTTCCCGACCGTCGTGGCGACTCCCGTCACGTGAGGTGTACCCGGATGCAGCAAGCCACACTCCGTGACATCCCACTCTGTCGATGGTCCGGTGCCGAAGCCCTCGACAGGTCCCGAGCAGGTTACGTTTTGTCGTCGGATCGGGTCCAACATGACTCACCGCAACGAACTCAGGTACTCAAGCTACGTCAGCGAACCACGACCGGGTTCGTATCGCCACCCTAGTTGTGGGATGAGTCACACTACAGAGCGTAAGATTCGCTTCTGGCGAACAGCTCCCCGGACCCCGGTTTCGGCCCCCGTGAGCCCTCGGGGCCCACGCGCCGGGTTTCGCCCCCTCGTGGCGACGCGACGGCGTCCCACGGGCCAACTGGGGGCCACGAACGACCGTCGGCGAGGTGAACGCCCCACCTTCAGTTCGATCTTCGACCGGAAACGCGACGGCGCCCCGCCCGACCGGAAAGGTCGAACGGGGCGCCGAGTGTCCGAAAAGTCCGGTCAGTCCAGGTAGTCCCGCAGCACCTGGGACCGCGACGGGTGACGCAGCTTGGACATCGTCTTCGACTCGATCTGGCGGATCCGCTCCCGGGTCACGCCGTAGACCTGCCCGATCTCGTCCAGGGTCCGGGGCTGGCCGTCGGTGAGGCCGAAGCGCAGCCGCACCACGCCCGCCTCCCGCTCGGACAGCGTCGCCAGCACCGACTGGAGCTGGTCCTGAAGCAGCGTGAACGACACCGCGTCCACGGCCACCACGGCCTCGGAGTCCTCGATGAAGTCGCCGAGCTGGCTGTCGCCCTCGTCGCCGATGGTCTGGTCCAGCGAGATGGGCTCCCGGGCGTACTGCTGGATCTCCAGCACCTTCTCCGGGGTGATGTCCATCTCCTTGGCCAGCTCCTCCGGCGTCGGCTCGCGGCCGAGGTCCTGGAGCAGCTCGCGCTGGATGCGACCGAGCTTGTTGATCACTTCCACCATGTGCACCGGGATGCGGATGGTGCGGGCCTGGTCGGCCATGGCCCGGGTGATCGCCTGCCGGATCCACCAGGTGGCATACGTGGAGAACTTGTAGCCCTTGGTGTAGTCGAACTTCTCGACCGCGCGGATCAGGCCCAGGTTGCCCTCCTGGATCAGGTCCAGGAACGCCATGCCGCGGCCGGTGTAGCGCTTGGCCAGCGAGACCACCAAGCGGAGGTTGGCCTCCAGCAGGTGGTTCTTGGCCCGCTCGCCGTCCCGCACGATCCAGCGCAGGTCCCGCCGCATCTGCGGGGGCAGCTTCTCGGTCTCGTCCTCGGCCTTGCGCACGCGCTCGGCGGCGTAGAGCCCGGCCTCGATCCGCTTGGCCAGCTCCACCTCCTCCTCGGCGTTGAGCAGGGCGACCTTGCCGATCTGCTTGAGGTAGGCGCGGACGGAGTCGGCGGAGGCGGTGAGCTCGGCGTCCTTGCGGGCCTGCCGCAGCGCCTCGGACTCCTCCTCGTCCCAGACGAAGTCGGAGCTGTTCTTGCTCTCCTCCTCGTCGGGCTCCTCCACCACGTCGTCGACGAGCTCGGCCTCCAGCTCGGCCTGGTCGACCTCGGCCTCGCCCTCGAGATCCGGCTCCTCGTCGCCGTCCTTCTTGGCCTTGGCCGGCGCGGCCTTGCCGGCCGCGGTCTTCTTGGCCGCCGCGGCCCGGGGGCCGGCCGGCTTCTTGGCCGCTGTCTTCGCGGCGCCGGTCTTGGCGGCCGCACCACGCGCCGGGGTGGCCTTCGCGGCCTCCTCGGCGTCGACCGGCTTGCTTGCCTTCGCAGCGGCGCCCGCGGGGGAGGCGGAGCGTCGGGTTGCGGTTTCTGCGGCTGCCACGTACGCCCTTTCGCGACGGTCCTTCACGGCAGACCGAAGGGCGCGAACCTCGGCCGCCAGGGGGTTTCGGGGGAGCGCCCTGCGGTTGCTGACCGCGGGCACTGTTCCATTGTAACGACGAAGGCCGTGCCGCGTTGCCGCCACACGGCCTTCGACGGGCCCTTTTTCCGTGTTCCCGCAGGTAGATCGCCGGAACACGATTCGGTCAGTTTTTTCGGGGTACCTCTAGTGGCCGATCCCGTGGGTGGCCGCGGCGGCCGCGCCGACGATGCCGGCCTCGTTCTTCAGGGCGGCCGGGACCACCTTGGTGCGGACCTTGAGCAGCGGCAGCCACTTGTCGGCCTTCTTGCTGACGCCGCCGCCGGCGATCACCAGATCCGGCCAGATCAGGTCCTCCAGCGTGCGCAGGTAGCGGCTGACCCGCTGGGTCCACTCCTCCCAGGAGAGGTCCTTGTCCTCCTTCACCGACGCCGCGGCCCGCTTCTCCGCGTCGTGCCCGTCCACCTCCAGGTGGCCGAACTCGGTGTTGGGCAGCAGCCGGCCGTCCAGGAACACGGCGCTGCCGATGCCGGTGCCGAAGGTCAGCAGCACCACCACGCCGGACTGGTCCCGGCCGGCGCCGTAGCGGACCTCGGCCAGGCCGGCGGCGTCGGCGTCGTTGAGCACGACCACCTGCTCCTTGGTCCGCCCCAGCCGCTGCGCGAACAGGGCCGCCGCGTCGGTGTCGACCCAGCCCTTGTCCACGTTCGCGGCGGTCAGCGCGACGCCGCGCTTGACCACGCAGGGCAGCGTGACCCCGACGGGGCCGGTCCACCCGAACTTCTCGACGATCTCGGCGACCACGTCGGCCACCGCGTCGGGGGTGGACGGCTGTGGCGTGACGATGCGCAGCCGCTCGCCGTCCAGCTCGCCGGTCTCCAGGTCGACCAGTCCGCCCTTGATGCCGGATCCACCGATGTCGATCCCGAACCCGCGGGTTGTGCCCATCCGCCGGACCCTTCCTACTCGATTCAGTCCGCTGTCAGTCCTCGACCCAGAGCGCGGGTCTTCGGGAGTGTGCGCAGACCCTAACGTGTGTGGTTCGGTTGGCGGCGTGCTAGCCGCTGAATCCGAGGAACTCGTCAGGATCGCCGTCACCGTCGGGGCCGAGGCCGCCGAGCTGGTCCGCGACGCCCGCGATCACGCTGTCACCCAGGTGGACACCAAGTCCAGCGAAACCGACGTGGTGACCGCCGCAGACCGCGCGTCCGAACAGTTGGTGCGGGACCGATTGGCCCAACTGCGCCCCGGGGAGCCCGTGCTGGGCGAGGAGGAGGGCGGCGCCTCCTCGCTGGACGGCCTGGTGTGGGTGGTCGATCCGATCGACGGCACGGTCAACTACCTCTACGGCCACCCTTGGTACGCCGTGTCGATCGCCGCCCAGTTGGACGGGGTCTCGGTGGCCGGCGCGGTGATCGAGCCGGTCTCCGGCCGGGTCTGGACGGCGACCCGGGGCGGCGGGGCGTTCCTGGACGGCCGGCCGCTGCGCGCCGCCGCCACCACCCGGCTGGAGCTGTCGCTGCTGGGGACCGGCTTCTCCTACGACCACGCCCGGCGGCTGCGGCAGGCCGAGGCGATCGGCCGGATGCTGGGCAAGGTGCGGGACATCCGCCGCTGCGGGGCCGCCTCGCTGGACCTGTGCGCCGTCGCCGCCGGCTGGGAGGACGCCTACCTGGAGCACGGCCTGCACCGCTGGGACTGGGCCGCCGGCGGCCTCATCGCCGAGGAGGCGGGCGCGGTCGTCCGGTTCCCCGGCGACGCGGTGGACGACGGCCTCGGCCCGGAGGCGACGTTCGCCGCCGCCCCCGGGGTCGCCGAGCAGATCCGAGCCGCCCTCGTGGAAAGCGGTTTCGGCAAGGTGTGAGCCGCGTCTCATCCACGCAAGACGCGAGGCCCCGCCGATGCTTCGCACGGTTGCTGGATTTCGATCGGCCGCCACCCGACGCACCCACCACCCTGCTGACGCGGCCGATCGAAATTCAGCAAGGGCGAGGCATCGGCCCCAAAGGGGCCGAGCCGCGACGCCGGAGGCGGCGCCAAATCAACAGTGCACGCTGCGGGCGGCGTTGATGAGGTCCGCGTCGATCGGAGCCTGCCCGGTGGGCTGGGACAGCTGCCCGCCCTGGGCCTGCGGCTGCTTCTGGGCCCACTGGGCCAGTTCCTGGAGCACCTGCTTGGCGCTGGCGTTGACCCGGAACTCGTCGTACTTCTTGCCCACGACCAGGTCCACGGTGGCGTCCTGGCGCTCGTCGCGGACCAGCTCGGCGCACGGCTCCAGGATGCTCAGCGTGCGGGCCCCGGAGGCGCCGTTGGGGCCGAAGCGGATCTGGCCCCGGCAGTTGAGGTCGCTGGCCGGGTACACCGGGTCGGGCGCGGGATCGCCGGCGCTGGCGAAGCCGGCCTGGAGCACCGCGGAGTTCACGATCGCCGCCTGGTTGCGCGTCTCGCCGCCGTTGTAGACCCGCACCTGGACCTGGGCGGCCGGGGCGGGTGCGGTCTTGTCCAGGGCGTCGTGGGACAGCACGGCGCCGAGCTTGGGCGCGGGCGTGGCCGGCGGCGTCGCCCCGGCCGGCAGCGGCCCGGGGGCGTTGCAGCGCACGGCCGCGTCCACGTCGTCGTCGGTGTTGATGACCTTCACCCAGACGAAGCCCGCGACGACCACCAGCAGCACGAACAGGACGAGGGCAGGCCACGGCCGCCGCTTGCGGTACAGCGGCTTCGCCTTCCCTCTGACCCCGACTGGCGCAGTCACGTCCCCGCCCTCCTCGACCACGACCGACGCGACGCGTCGTCGTGCACACCCCTGTTTTCGGACCGTCGCCCGTGATCAGCCTAGGCGTAACGGCCGACCGGCGTCGGCCGACTCCGCCGTCCGTGTCCGGTCCGTGTCCCGCCGCCGCGCCCGGTCGCGCCCCGCGACCGATCATGCGCGGACCGTAGGCACAGCTCAGCGGCGATCGCATCACGCCGCGGCGTCTCGGGCAAGGGGGTTCCCGGCCGAATTACCCCGCAGAACGGGTCAATCCCGCCTGGTAGGGCCACGGATGGGTGAGTGTGTGCGTGAACCCTTGCGCAGTGGGCTATCATCCCTCCGCTCCGGCCACTGCGGGTGCGGCTGAAATCGATGAACGATCACTGGGTGGCAGCCGGCGCGGAGCGAGACCACCGTCACTTCCGACGGTGGGCACAAATTGGGGCCCTGGAACGTTGACCAGCGGCACGAACACAGTCTGAACGTGACTGCACGCAGGGGTGAAAGAAGTATGGCGACCGACTACGACGCTCCGCGCCGGAGCCAGGACGACGACCTGGCCGAGGACTCCCTCGAGGAGTTGAAGGCGCGGCGCAACGAGACGCAGTCCGGCGTGGTCGACGTCGATGTGGATGCACCGGATGAGAACTTCGAGCTGCCAGGCGCCGACCTGTCGAACGAGGAACTTACCGTCAAGGTGCTGCCGAAGCAGGCTGACGAGTTCACCTGTTCCAGCTGTTTCCTGGTGCACCACCGGAGTCGACTGGCCGAGGAGCACAACGGGCAGTTGATCTGCCGGGACTGCGCCTGAGCACCCGCGACCGGACGGCGCGCGGGAGGCGCCCGGCGCCGTCGGCGCGAAGCTCAGGCGTTCTGGGGGTCAGTTGTGCAAGATGGCGGCCAGCTTGTCCGCGTTGCGGACGCTGAACAGCCAGTACGGGGTCGGATCCGCCGGGTCGTTGAGGTAGACCCGGAGGACCGGCCCGACCCAGCCGCGGTGCGCCACGAAGGCGGCGGGGTCCAGGTCCGGGCCGAGCGCCTTGCGCTTGGCCTTGGCCGAAATCACCTCGACCTCGTCGACGAAGCGCAGCGGCACGTGGGCGTCGCCCACCCACAGCTCGTCGTCGACGACCTTCACGGTGGCCCGGCCCAGCCACAGCATCACGCCCACCACCAGCGGGATCGTGATGAGGTAGGGCAGCCACGCCCGCACGCCGGGGTAGCCCATGTGCACCTCGGCGGCCATCAGCACGGCCGCGACGACCGGCAGCGGCCAGCCCCACCACGGCACGTAGAGCCGCTCCGCGAACACCGGCTTCGCCTTTGCCACCGCACTCACGCTCTCGGTCACGGGTCCAGGGTAGTGTCACGCGCCGTGTCCAGCGTGCAGGTCCTCCTCTCCCGAACCGACCCCGGCGTTCCCGTGCCGTCCTACGCCACCGCCGGCGACGCCGGCGTGGATCTGGTGACGACCGCCGACGTGGTCATCGAGCCCGGTGAGCGCGCCGTCGTCGGCACCGGGGTGGCCATCGCGCTGCCGGTGGGCTTCGCCGGATTCGTGCACCCCCGCTCCGGGCTGGCCGCCCGGGTGGGCCTGAGCGTGGTGAACACCCCCGGCACCATCGACGCGGGCTATCGCGGCGAGATCCGGGTGTGCCTGATCAACCACGATCTCCGTGAGCCGATCGAGCTGCGCCGGGGCGACCGGATCGCGCAGCTGGTCGTGCAGCGCGTCGAGCACGTGGTCTTCACGGAGGTCGACGAGCTGCCCGAGTCGGAGCGCGGCGTCGGCGGCTACGGATCCACCGGCGGGCACGCGGTGCTCGCAGGCACTAAGGAGTAACCGAGAATGTTCGGCAAGCGCGGCAAGCGCGGGCGGCACCACGTCAGCAAGGACTCCGGCCGCCTGGGGGTACCGAACTACGACGACGCCGAGCAGCCGGCCGCCGACGAGCCGTCGACCAGCGGCCCGTTCGACGAGGCCGACGAGCCGGCCGACGGCCTGTCCCGGCTGGACCTGGGCTCCGTGCGGGTGCCGGTGCCGGAGGGGGCGCAGCTTCAGGTCGAGGTCGACCCGTCGGGTCCGGTTCGCGCCGTGCACCTGGTGACGCCCATCGGCCAGATCACCGTCAGCGCGTACGCCGCGCCGCGGACCGGCGGCCTGTGGCCCGAGATCTCCGAGGAGCTGGTCACCCAGCTGCGGGGCGACGGGGCCCGGGTGATCAAGGAGGCCGGCGAGTGGGGCACCGAGCTGGCCGCCACCGCCAACAACGTCGTGCTGCGCTTCATCGGCGTCGACGGTCCGCGGTGGATGCTGCGGGGCGTCGTGGCCGGGCCCGGTGAGCACAACGTGATGGCCTCCGAGCTGCTGCGCAACGTCGTCCGGGGCACCGTCGTCGTCCGTGGTGTCGCTCCCCAGCCCGTGCGCACGCCGCTGCCGGTCGAGCTGCCGCCGGCCATCGCCCAGCACATCCAGGCCCAGCAGCAGGGCTGATCCCTTGCTGTCCGACCAGACGGCCGAGCGCCTCCGCCAGCGCTTCGGCCCGGACGTCCAGTCGTGGCTCGACGGGGTGCCCGCGCTGGTCGGGCGGCTGTCCGCGCGGTGGGGGCTGTCGGTCGTGGCTCGGATGAGCACCGGCAGCACCTCGTGCACCTTCCGGTGCCGCCGGGCCGACGGCTCCTTCGCCTATCTCAAGGTCACTCCCGACCACGAGGTCTTCGCCACCGAGCTCGCCGCCCTCCAGGCCTGGGCCGACTGTCCGGCCGTCGTCTCCGTGCTCGACTCCGAGGCCGCGGACAACGCCCTGCTCATCGAGGCCCTGGAGCCCGGGACCCCGCTCGCCGACTGGCGGCCCGCCGCCGGCCTGCTGGCCGAGCTCCGCTCCGTGCCCGCGCCCACCGCCGGCTTCCTCACCGTCGCCCAGCGCGTCGACTTCATGTACGACCTGGCCCTTCGCCGCAACCCCGGCCTGCCCCCGGCGCTGGTCACCGCCTCCCACGCCGCCGCCCGCCGCCTCGCCGACACCGGCTCCGTCGTCCGCCTCGTGCACGGCGACCTCCACCCCGCCAACGTCCTGGCCTCCGGCTCCCGCTTCGTGGCCATCGACCCCCGTCCCTGCCTCGGCGACCCCGACCTCGACGTCGTCGACTGGGCCTTCCTCGACGTCTCCACCGTCGCCGCCCTACACGCCCGCGTCGCCGCCCTCGGCGTCCTCGACGAGCACCGGGCCTTCGAGTGGTGCCGGGCCCTGGCCGTCCTGCTGCTGATGTCCCAGGTCCGCCGGGACGCGCAGGACGGCAGCACCCCCATGCTCCGGAAGCTGGCCGAGAGCCTTGCCTGAACGGGCACAGGCCTGGTCCTCATCGCCTCGGATGCAAGAGGATCACCTCATGGCACAGCCGGCCCGGCCGCTCGATCCCGACCTGACCGACCACGCGTCGTCGGTCCGCCTGCTGGTCGAGCACCGGCTGATCGGCGCTCCCGAGATACGGATGGACGAGCCGCCACCGACCGGTGCGGCCGAGGCCGAGGCGCTGGCCCGCGACGCGCGGGCGCGGCTCGGCGTCGACGGCCCGCTGCCGGCGCTCGCCGACGTCTGCGCGCGGTTCGGGCTCTACCTGCTGGTCGTCGACAGTGACGCCGAGGGTTCCTGGACGGCGCTCGACGGCGTCGGCGCGGCCGTCATCGGCGGCCGGACCGATTCGGGAGGTCGCCGGGCGCGGGCCGCCCGTCAACTCGGCCGCCACCTCTTCGGCGAGGCTCACGGCATCGACGCGTTCGCCCGGGCCTTCCTGGTGCCCGCGCCGGCGTTGCGGCAGGAATGGCCCGCCGACCCACGGCTGCGCCGGCCGGCCCTGGTCCGAGTGGCCGGCGCCTGTCGCGTCTCCTGGGACCTGGTGGTGCGGCGGGCCGTCGACCTGGGGTTGGTGGACGAGGGTGAGCAGCGGTCGCTGGCCGCCGCGACCCCGGTCCTCGGCGACTTCCTCGCCCAACTCGGCGCCGCACCGGTCGAGGATCTGCCGGTCGGGGCGACCGGCGCGGCCTGGAAGCGCGCCGTGCTCGCCGCGTACGGGAGTTCGCTGATCACCGGTGAGCAGGCGCTCGACCTGCTGCACGGGGCGCTCACCGGCTCGGCGGACCTGCCTTCGCGTTAGCCGCCGACGCCTGCCAGGCCTCGACGGCGGCGCGGCCCAGGGCGGAGCGGTCCGCGCCGAAGTCGGCGAAGGACAGGGAGCGGAGCTCGGCGCCGGGGATGGCGGCGGCCCACTGGGCGGCGACGGAAGCCGGGTGCAGGGGGTCGTCGCGGACGGCGGCGATGCCGACGGGGATGTCGAGGGCGGCGAGCTGGCCGAGGGTGGGGGCGGGGCGGTCGGCGGCGGCGAGCAGGGAGTCGACGAGCCCGGAGCCGTGGCGGCGCCAGGCCCGGGAGAGCTCGTCGGCCAGCCAGGTGGGGACGTCGGCGGCGGCCGAGGCGAGGGTGGCGTCGAGGCCGTCCCGCTGGACGAGGGACGCGGAGTGGCGGGCGGCGACGGAGGCCGGGCAGTCGACGGGGGAGCCGTGCCAGGCCGGCAGGGCCAGCAGCAGGCCGGCGCAGCGGGAGGGGTGTGCGCAAGCCCACTCGGCGGCCAGGTGGGCCCCGAAGGAGATGCCGCCGGCGAGCACGGGCCCGTGGGCGTCGAAGGCGGCGTCCAGGGAAAGCCGGTGCCGGTGGCCCAGATCCGGCCCTGGAACCGGTTCCGGAGCGACGAGCGTCACCCCGGCGGCGGTCAGCGGGACGGTGAAGACCGATCGGATGAAAACGTCATCCGATCCGGTTCCGGGCAATAGGACGGCCGTGTCGGTCACAACGGCAGATCTTGCCGGTTCGGACGCGGTTGGCGGAGCCCCCGCACGGTTACCCTGGCTGGTGAACGGCCCGGCGTGGGGGCCACAAGGCGCATAGGAGCGCGGAGAAATGGCGAGCTCAAGGGGCGGCTACTGGAACCGTCTCGTACGCCGACTGACCAGCGACGTCACCGAGTTGGACGCCGACGACCTGTCGCGCGAGGTCGACGCCGTCGGGGCGCAGCGGGCGTGCGACTGCCGGTCCGGCGAGGAGGTCACCGTGCTCGGCCGGCTGCGCAGCGTCGAGCTGTGCCCGCGCGACGCGGCGGCGACCCTGGAGGCCGAGCTCTACGACGGCACCGAGGGTGTGACGCTAGTCTGGCTCGGACGGCGCCGCATCGCGGGCATCGAGCCGGGGCGCACCCTCAAGGCCCGGGGTCGGCTCGCGGTCCGGGACGGCCGCAAGGTGCTCTACAACCCCTACTACGAGTTGCAGACTTCATGAGCGAACAGCCGGCCCCCAGGGCCGATGAGCAGGACGAGCCGGACAAGCCGATGCCGACCCTGCTGGAGCAGATGGGCGGCGTCAGCGGCCTGATCTACTCCTCGGTGCCGGTCGTCGTCTTCGTGCTGGCCAACTACCTGTTCGACTGGCAGGCCGCGCTGTGGGCGGCGGTCGGCGTGGCGGTGGCCATCGCGCTGCTGCGGCTGATCCGCCGCGAGCCGCTGCAACCGGCCATCTCCGGCCTGCTGGGCATCGCCGTGTGCGCCTTCATCACCATCCGCACCGGCTCGGCCAAGGGCTTCTTCGCCTTCGGCATCTGGAGCAGCCTGGCCTACTGCGCGGCGTTCCTGATCTCGGCGCTGGTGCGCTGGCCGCTGGCCGGCGTGATCTGGTCGACGCTGAACAACTCGGGCTTCAAGTGGCGCGCCGACCGCGCCGCCCGCCTCTACTACGACGTGGCGACCCTGGTCTGGATCCTGGTGTTCGGGTCCAAGTTCGTGGTCCAGCAGTGGCTGTACGACCAGAACGACGTGGGCCTGCTGGGCGTGGCCCGCATCGCCATGGGCTATCCGCTGACCGCCATCGCCATCGGCGTCACCGTCTGGGCGGTGCGCAAGGCCGACAAGCGCCTGGCCCAGCTGGCCGCCGAGCAGCGCCAGCCCGAGCCGGCCGAGGAGCCCAAGCCCGCCCAGGAACCGGCCTAGTTTTTTTGTCATGAAGGGCCCCTTACTGACGTTGAACGTCAGTAAGGGGCCCTTCATGACATTAGGGGAGCCTCAGCTGCTCAGGCCGAGCGCGGTCCTGATCTCGTGCTCGACGTCGGCGGCGGCCACGAACAGCAGCTCGTCGCCCTGCTCGAACGGGTCGTCGGCCTGGGGCACGATGACCCGTCCGCCGCGCAGGATGGTCACCAGCGCCGCGTCCCGGGGCAGGTTGAGCTGGCCCACGGCCTGCCCGGCCAGGTTGGTGTCGTGCGGCAGGGTGATCTCCACCAGGTTGGCCTGGCCCTGCCGCAGCGTCATCAGCCGCACCAGGTCGCCGATGTTGACGGCCTCCTCGACCATGGCGGCCAGCATGCGCGGCGTGGACACGGCCACGTCCACGCCCCACGCCTCGGTGAACAGCCACTCGTTGGCCGGGTCGTTGACCCGGGCCACCACCCGGCGCACCGCGAACTCGGTCTTGGCCAGCAGCGACACCACCAGGTTGACCTTGTCGTCGCCGGTGGCGGCGATGACCACGTCGCACAGTTGCAGCCCGGCGTCCTCCAGCGAGGACAGCTCACACGCGTCGGCCTGCACCCACTCGGCCTGCTCGACGGTGCTGGGCTCGAAGTGCGCCGCGTCCCGTTCGATGAGCATCACCTGGTGGTTGCTGCCGAGCAGCTCCTGGGCGATGGACCGGCCGACGGCCCCGGCGCCCGCGATCGCGACTCGCATCAGTGGCTCTCCTCGGGTGCCTGGCCCGCCGCCGCGGTGATTTCGGTGATGGTGCCGGACAGGGCGGCGACGTAGATCTCGTCGTCGGCCTGCACGACGGTGCTGGGCTCGGGCAGCACGCCGGTGCCGAAGCGCATGATGAACGCCACCCGGCAGTTGACGGTCTCCTGGAGCTCGGCGACCTTGCGGCCGACCCAGCCCTCGTGCACCGGCAGGGGCAGGATGGCGACCGTGCCGGACGGGTCCCGCCAGGCCGCGGCCTGGCCCTCGGGCACCAGCATGCGCAGGAACCGGTCGGTGGCCCACGGCACGGTGGCCACGGTCGGGATGCCCAGGCGCTCGTAGACGGCGGCCCGCTTGGGGTCGTAGATCCGCGCCACGACGTGCTGGACGCCGAAGGTCTCGCGGGCCACCCGGGCCGCGATGATGTTGGAGTTGTCCCCGCTGGAGACGGCGGCCAGCGCGCCGGCCCGCTCGATGCCGGCGGCGATCAGCACCTGCCGGTCGAAGCCGTTGCCCACGACCTGCTGGCCGTGGAAGTCGCTGCCCAGCCGCCGGAACGCCTGGCCGTTCTTGTCGATGACGGCGACCTGGTTGCCGAGCCGCTCCAGCGACTTGGCCAGCGATGCCCCCACCCGGCCGCAGCCCATGACCACCACGTGCACGAATAGTCCTCCTCCGCGATGCGGCTGCACGGTACCTGGCGGCGCGGACGTGGGATCCCCGCAACCCCCCAATGCACCAATGGACCGGTTTGTTCCCCAACCTACCGACGACTGCTCCGAAGCGGTGACGACCTCGCCTACGCTCTCTCGTTGTGTCCAAGCTTGCGACCGCGGCCAAACGGCTCGTCCTCGGCCGACCCTTCCGCAGTGACCGACTGGCGCACACGCTGCTGCCCAAGCGGATCGCTCTGCCGGTGTTCGCCTCCGACGCGCTGTCCTCGGTGGCGTACGCCCCGGAGGAGATCTTCCTTACACTCAGCGTGGCGGGCCTGTCGGCCTACGGCTTCGCGCCGTGGATCGGTGTCGTGGTGGCGCTGGTCATGCTGGTCGTCGTCGCCTCGTACCGGCAGAACGTGCACGCCTACCCCAGCGGCGGCGGCGACTACGAGGTGGCGACCACCAACCTCGGCCGCTACTTCGGGCTGACCGTGGCCAGCGCCCTGCTGGTCGACTACATCCTGACGGTGGCGGTGTCCACCGCGTCGGGCATCGCCAACATCGGCTCGGCGCTGCCGTTCGTCGGCGAGCACAAGGTGCTGTTCTGCCTGCTCGTGGTCGGCCTGCTGACCGCGATGAACCTGCGCGGCCTGCGCGAGTCGGGCACCGCCTTCGCCATCCCGACCTACGGATTCATGATCGGCATCATCGGCATGATGATCTGGGGCTTCGTGCGGGCCCTGGCCGGGGCCGACCTGCGGGCCGAGAGCGCCGGCTTCACCCTGCACGCCACCCAGTCGTGGACCGGCATCGCGTTCGCGTTCCTTATCCTGCGGGCCTTCTCCTCCGGCTGCGCCGCGCTGACCGGCGTGGAGGCGATCAGCAACGGCGTGCCGGCCTTCCGCAAGCCGAAGTCCCGCAACGCCGCGACCACGCTGCTGATGATGGGCCTGATCGCGGTGGTGATGCTGATCGGCATCATCAGCCTGGCCGTGCTCACCCACGTCAACTTCGCCGACGACCCGGCCACCCAGCTGGGCGGCGCGCCGGCCGGCTACCAGCAGAAGACGATCCTGGCCCAGATCGCGGCCGCGGTGTTCAGCAACTTCCCGCCGGCCTTCTACTACATCTCCTTCGTCACCGGCATCATCCTGGTGCTGGCGGCCAACACCGCGTTCAACGGCTTCCCGGTGCTCGGCTCGATCCTGGCCCAGGACCGCTACCTGCCCCGCCAGCTGCACACCCGCGGCGACCGGCTGGCCTTCAGCAACGGCATCATCTTCCTGGCCGCCTTCGCGGTGGTGCTGATCGTCGCCTTCGACGCCGAGGTGACCAAGCTCATCCAGCTCTACATCGTGGGCGTGTTCGTGTCGTTCACGTGCAGCCAGGCCGGCATGATCCGGCACTGGAACCGGCTGCTGGCCACCGAGGAGGACAGGAGCGTGCGGGCCCGGATGCGGCGCTCGCAGACGATCAACACCATCGGCCTGGTCTGCACCGGGGCCGTGCTGATCGTGGTGCTGATCACCAAGTTCACCAACGGCGCGTGGATCGCCATCGCCGCGATGGCGGCGATCTTCGCCCTGATGACCGCCATCCGCAAGCACTACGACACGGTGGCCGCCGAGCTGCGGATGGCCGAGCAGGAGCGGGACAACGCGGTCATGCCCTCCCGCAACCACGCCATCGTGCTGGTGTCCAAGCTGCACCTGCCCACGCTGCGGGCGCTGTCCTACGCCAAGGCCACCCGGCCCGACATCCTGGAGGCGGTCACCGTCAACGTGGACGACGCCGACACCCGCGACCTGGTCGCCGAGTGGGAGCGGCAGGCGTTCAAGACCACGCTGAAGGTGATCGAGTCGCCCTACCGGGAGATCACCAAGCCGGTCCTGGACTACGTGAAGCGGGTCCGCACCGACAACCCGCGCGACGTGGTGACGGTGTTCCTGCCCGAGTACGTGGTCGGCCACTGGTGGGAGCAGCTGCTGCACAACCAGAGCGCGCTGCGGCTCAAGGGCCGCCTGCTGTTCCAGCCGGGCGTGATGGTGACCAGCGTGCCGTGGCAGCTGGCCTCGGCCAAGGGCCGGCCGGACGAGAACAGCGTGGTCACGCCCGGCCAGATCCGCCGTGGCCTGGACACGCCCGTCGAGAAGCGGAAGACGCGCACGTGACGCGGACACAGTCCTGGACCGGCCGCCGCCTGGAGGTCGAGGTCGGCCCGGTCGCGCACGGCGGGCACTGCGTCGCGCGGGCCGAGGGCCGCGTGGTGTTCGTCCGGCACGCGCTGCCGGGGGAGCGGGTCGTCGTCGAGGTGACCGAGGACAAGGGCGGCTCCTTCTGCCGCGCCGACGCCGTCGAGGTGCTTCAGCCGTCACCGGATCGGGTGGAGCCGCCGTGTGCGCTGGCCCATCCCGGCGGCTGCGGCGGCTGCGACTGGCAGCACGCCTCCGCCGACGCGCAGCGGGCGCTGAAGGCGACCGTGGTGGCCGAGCAGCTGCGCCGGCTGGCCGGCCTGGAGCTGGACGTCGAGGTCGAGGCGCTGCCCGGCGGCCTGGGCGAGTGGCGGACCCGGCTGCGCATGGTGGTCGACGGCAAGGGACGGGCCGGCTTCCGGGCGCACCGCAGCCACAAGGTCGTGCCGGTGCGCCGGTGCACCATCTCCGACCCGGACCTCATCGACGACGTGGCCCGTGGGCACTGGACCCGGGGCGCGGAGCTGGATCTGGCCGCCGACTCGCTGGGGCAGACACACATCGTGGAGCGTCCGCAGCGGGGACGGCCGCGCGTGGTCGCCGGCGACGGCGTCGCGGTGGAGCGGGCTGGTGGCCGAGAGTGGCACGTCGACGCGCACGGCTTCTGGCAGGTGCACCCCGAGGCCGCCGACCTGTACGCCGAGATCGTCGGCGAGTGGGCCCAGGCGCCGGTCGGCGGCACGGCCTGGGACCTCTACGGCGGGGCCGGCCTGTTCGCCGCCGTGCTGGCCGAGCAGGTCGGGCCGGACGGCTCGGTGCTGGTCGTCGAGTCCTCCCGTGGAGCCGTCGCCGACGGCCGGCGCAACCTCGTCGACCTGCCGCAGGTGCGCTTCAAGGCCGGCCTGGTGGAGGAGGCGAACCTGTCCGGCCGCCCGGACGTCGTGGTGCTGGACCCGCCCCGCAAGGGCGCGGGCAAGGCCGTCGTCGACGCCATCGCCGCCTGCGCCCCCGACCGGGTGATCTACGTGGCGTGCGACCCGGCCGCGCTGGCCCGCGACGTCGCCGGCTTCGCCGAGCACGGCTACCGGCTGGAGCGCCTGCGGGCCTTCGACGCGTTCCCGATGACCCACCACGTGGAGTGCATCGCTGCGCTTGTGGCGCCGCCTTCGGCGTCGCGGCTCGGCCCCCTCTGAGCCGCTGCCGCCGCGCTCGTACCGGCAATTCCTGGCCTGCCGCCAGCATTGACGCCCGGCACTGTCAGGGTCCGGTGCCACGATGGCGGCATGCCAGTTCTCGACGAGTTCGACACAGCCGCCGCCGAAGCCCGCCGCGTGGCCCGGGCCCCGACCCCGGACCAGCTCGGCGCGGCCTCCCAGTGCGCCGGCCATCCTCGGCCGCCGACCCGGGAGAGTGCTCGGCACAGCCGACCGTGAGCAAGGACTCAACGATGTGGTGATCGTGTGGAGACGACCAACCCCTCGGCGCACCGAGCGTCTTCCCGACCGGGGCTTCGACCCGCCGGTAGGGACGCCGGCTCTGCTGGACGGGCGAGCGGCCCCTGGGTGGTGACGGCACGTTCCGTCACCACCTCGACAGGTGGAATGCCACGATCTCCGTAGACTGACACCCGCCGCTTCGGCGGTGACGTTCCGCAGGAAGCGGCGAGGAATTGTCAACCCGGCGCCAAAGGCGAGGTGAAGCGGTGACGCTGCTGGAATCCGTGCACGGGCCCACCGATGTGAAGCGGATGGAGCAGGGAGAGCTGGAGCAGCTCGCGACTGAGATCCGGTCCTTCCTGGTCGAGAAGGTGGCTCGGTCGGGCGGCCACCTCGGCCCCAACCTGGGCATCGTGGAGCTGACGCTCGCGCTGCACCGGGTGTTCGACTCGCCCAGCGACGCGCTGCTCTACGACGTCGGGCACCAGTGCTACGTGCACAAGATCATCACGGGCCGGGCCGACGGCTTCGACCTGCTCAAGCAGACCGGCGGCGTGTCCGGCTACCCGTCCCGGGCCGAGAGCGAGCACGACTTCGTCGAGAACAGCCACGCCTCCACCGCGCTGTCCTACGCCGACGGCATGGCCAAGGCGTTCCAGCTGGCCGGCAGCCGGCGGCACGTGGTCGCCGTGGTCGGCGACGGGGCCCTGACCGGCGGCATGTGCTGGGAGGCGCTGAACAACATCGCCGCCGACCCGACCCGGCCGGTGGTGATCGTGGTCAACGACAACGGCCGGTCCTACTCGCCGACCATCGGCGGCTTCGCCGACCACCTCGCGGCGCTGCGCCTGCAACCCGGCTACGAGCGGGCCCTGGAGAGCGGCAAGCGCACCCTGCAGCGGACCCCCGTGGTCGGCCAGGCCGTCTACGCCGCCCTGCACGCGGCCAAGCGCGGCATCAAGGACGCGCTGGCCCCGCAGGCCATGTTCGAGGACCTGGGCCTGAAGTACCTCGGCCCGGTCGACGGCCACGACCTGGTCGCGCTGGAGGCCGCGCTGCGCCGGGCCAAGGCCTTCAACGGGCCGGTCATCGTGCACGCCGTCACTCGCAAGGGCAACGGCTACGCGCCGGCCGAGAACGACCTGGCCGACCAGATGCACCAGACCGGGGCCATCGACCCGGTCACCGGCAAGCCGCTCGGCCCCAAGACCACCTCGTGGACCTCGATCTTCGCCGAGGAGCTGATCAGGGCCGGCGCCGAGCGCAAGGACGTGGTGGCCATCACCGCCGCCATGCTCGGCCCGACCGGCCTGGAGAAGTTCGCCAAGGCCTACCCGGACCGGTGCTTCGACGTGGGCATCGCCGAGCAGCACGCGCTGACCTCGGCCGCCGGCATGGCCATGGCCGGCCTGCACCCGGTGGTGGCGCTCTACTCGACCTTCCTCAACCGGGCCTTCGACCAGCTGCTGATGGACGTCGCCCTGCACCGCCAGCCGGTCACCCTGGTGCTGGACCGGGCCGGCATCACCGGCTCCGACGGGCCCAGCCACAACGGCATGTGGGACCTGTCCATCCTCGGCATCATCCCCGGCATCCGGGTCGCCGCCCCGCGCGACGCCGTCACGCTGCGCGAGGAGTTCCGGGAGTCGCTGGCGACCGAGGACGGGCCGTCGGCGGTGCGCTTCTCCAAGGGCGCGGTCGTCGAGCACGTGCCGGCCCTGGAGCGCGTCGGCACGGTCGACGTGCTCAGCAAGCCGGCCGGCTCCACCGGTTCCGACGTGCTGCTGGTGGCCGTCGGCGCCTTCGGCGAGCTGGGCGTGGCCGCCGCGCAGCGGCTGGCCGACCAGGGCATCGGCGTCACCGTGGTCGACCCGCGGTGGCTGCTGCCGGTGCCGGCGGAGCTGGCCGAGCTGGCGGCCGACCACCGCCTGGTGGTCACCGTCGAGGACAACGGCCGGCACGGCGGCTTCGGCTGGGCGCTGGCCGCGGCGCTGCGCGACGCCGGCGTGGACGTGCCGATGCGGGACCTGGCCGTCCCGCAGCAGTTCCTGGAGCACGGCTCCCGGTCCGAGGTGCTGGCCCAGGTCGGGCTGACCGCCCAGGACGTGGCCCGCCGGGTCACCGAATGGGTGGCCGGCCGGATCGGCGAGCCCGCGCCGGCGGCGGCCGACGTGCCGGCCGAGGAGCGCAAGCACGGGTGAGACGTGACCGGGTCCGCACCTCCCACCGAGGCCCCGGCGGCTGGGCTGTGGCACGGTGGACAGGTGCGGATCCTGGTAGTCGAGGATGAACAGCCGCTGGCCGAGGCGATCGCCCGGGGCCTGCGGCGTGAGGGTATGGCCGTGGACGTCGCCTTCGACGGCGAGTCCGGCCATGAGAAGGTCACCGTCACCCGGTACGACGTGGTCGTGCTCGACCGCGACCTGCCGAAGATGTCGGGCGACGAGCTGTGCCAGGAGATCGTGCGGTCCGGCGCGCTGACGCGGGTGATCATGCTCACCGCCAGCTCGGCCATCGAGGACCGGGTCGAGGGCCTGTCCCTGGGCGCCGACGACTACCTGGCCAAGCCGTTCGCGTTCGCCGAGCTGGTGGCCCGGGTGCGGGCGCTGGCCCGGCGGGCCACCCCGGCCACGCCGCCGGTGCTGGTCGCCGCCGACGTCGAGCTGGACCCGGCCAAGCGCACCGTCACCCGCTCCGGGCAGCTGGTCGACCTGACCCGCAAGGAGTTCGGCGTGCTGGAGGTGCTGATGGCCGCCGGCGGCACCGTGGTGAGCAGCGAGGAGCTGCTGGAGCGGGTGTGGGACGAGAACGCCGACCCGTTCACCACCACCGTGCGGGTCACCGTCATGACGCTGCGCAAGAAGCTCGGGGAGCCGGGCATCATCGAGACCGTCGTCGGCTCCGGCTACCGTGTGCCTGCCGCCGGCCGGGCCGCCGGGCCGGCACTGGACTCGGCCTCGGGAGCCCGACCTGCTGAAAGTTGACGTGCGCGCGGCCGAGGCCGCCAGACTCCCGCCCCGGCGGCGGGGTCCGGGGCTGAGGCTGCGCATCACCACCGTCGCGGTTGTCATCGTCGCCGCGGTCAGTGCGCTGCTGCTGTGGCTGGGCTGGCTGCTGGTCGGCCTGGTCGTGCGCGGGGCCGTGCCGCAGATGCCGGCCAGCAGCAAGATCCTCGTCGACGGCGTCGAGGTGGACGCCGCCCAGCTCGGGGCCGTGCTGGAGCAGCACGCCCGGGCCCAAGTGCTCAGCGCGGGCGTGGTCGCCTTCGTGCTGCTGCTGATCGCCGCCGCCGTGCTGGCCTGGACCTTCACCGGCCGGGCCCTGCGCCCCCTGCACGAGGTCACCAGCACCGCCCAGCGGCTGTCGGCCGAGTCGCTGGGCGAGCGCATCGCCCTCAACGGGCCCGACGACGAGGTCGCCGAGCTGGCCGACACCTTCGACGCCATGCTCGACCGGCTCCAGGGCGCGTTCGACTCCCAGCGCCGGTTCGTGGCCAACGCCAGCCATGAGCTGCGCACCCCGCTGGCCGTGATCCGGACCGAGCTCGACGTCACGCTGTCCGACCAGCAGGCCGACGTCGAGGAGCTGCGCCGGATGGCCGACGTCGTCGGCACCGCCGCCCTGCGGGCCGAGCAGCTGGTCGAGGCCCTGCTGCTGCTGGCCCGCACCGACGGCATCGGCCTGGCCGTGCACGAGCCCGTGGATGTCGCCGCCGTCGTCGCCAGCGCCTGGCGCTCCGCCGGCCGCGAGGCCGCCGCCCGGGGCGTCCGGGCCAACTTCTCCACCCCGCCCGCCCCCACCGTCGGCGATCCCGCCCTGCTCGAGCGCGTGGCCGGCAACCTGCTGGAGAACGCCGTCCGGCACAACGTCGACGGCGGCTGGATCGAGGTCGCCACCGAGAGCGACCCCGAGTGGACCCACCTCCGGGTGAGCTCCAGCGGGCCGCCCATCGCCCCCGAGCTGGTCGGCGAGCTCTTCGAGCCTTTCCGCCGCGGTGGCGTCGACCGCACCGCCCGCACCGGCACCGGCCTCGGCCTGTCCATCGTCCGCGCCGCCGTGATGGCCCACGGCGGCGCCGTGCACGCCGACGCCGTCCCCGGGGGCGGCCTCGCCGTCACCGTCCGCCTCCCCAGCGGCCGCAACACCTGATCCCCACCTCCGCGAGTCCCGCTCAGCGGTGTGGTGGAGAGCGCGACTCGCCGGGGTCGAGTTGCGGGGGTGAGAGGTGGGTCTCAGGGTGGAAGACAGGCGGCGGGCGGGTTGTTGCCGACAGTGACCGTGAATCGAGAAAGTGCGAGGGAAGCGTCTCCTATGCCTTCTGTCCCCACCATCAAGCTGAACAACGGCGTCGAGATCCCGCAGCTCGGGTACGGCGTGTTCCAGGTGCCTGACGAGGAGACCACGGAGGCCGTCACTCGGGCGCTGGAGGCCGGGTACCGCAGCATCGACACGGCGGCGGCCTACGGCAACGAGCGAGGCGTCGGCGAGGCGATCAAGGCCTCCGGCCTGGCCCGCGACGAGCTGTTCGTCACCACCAAGCTGTGGAACTCGGCCCAGGGTTACGACAGCACCCTGCGGGCCTTCGACGAGAGCATGGACAAGCTGGGCCTCGAGCAGCTGGACCTGTACCTGATCCACTGGCCGGTGCCGGCGGCCGACGAGTACGTGGACACCTGGAAGGCGTTCGAGAAGATCCACGCCGACGGCCGGGTCCGCGCGATCGGCGTCTCCAACTTCCAGCCGGCCCACATCCGCCGGCTGCTCGACGAGGGCCTGACCCTGCCGTCGATCAACCAGATCGAGCTGCACCCGGCGCTCCAGCAGGCCACCCTGCGGGCGTTCCACACCGAGCACGGCATCGCCACCGAGGCCTGGAGCCCGCTGGCCCAGGGCGAGGTGCTGGACACCCCCGAGATCACCGCCATCGCCGCCAAGCACGGCAAGACCCCGGCCCAGGTCGTCCTGCGCTGGCACCTCCAGCTGGGCAACGTGGTGATCCCCAAGTCGGTCACGCCCAAGCGGATCGCCGAGAACATCGCGGTCTTCGACTTCGAGCTGGACGGCGACGACCTGGCCGCCATCACCGGCCTGGAGCGCGGCCACCGCACCGGCCCCGACCCCGACACCTTCAACCTCGGCGCCTGAGCGTCCAGAGGCACACTCCAGAGCCCCGCGGCCCCAGCCGCGGGGCTCTGTCGTTCGCGGCAGCGACCACCCCACAGTTCATGTCCTCCGACGGCTGGTGCGTGGTTGCGCCGTTCGGCGGGGTGAAGTGGCTGCGGGCGACGGTGGCAATGCGGTAGTAAAGAGCAGCGCGGCCGCTAGGGTGGCCGCGTTGTGTGACCGCGAAGGGGAGTGGGATGGCGCAGAGCGGGCCGGAAGAGGACTGGCTGGACCTGGCCGACGCGATCGAGGTGTTGCGCGATCAGTTGTCGCAGGCGCAGCGCCGGGGTCAGGACTCCTCGCTCCGCTTCGTGCTGGGGGAGATCACCGCGGAGTTCGAGATCGAGCTGGTGCGCAAGCGCAACGGGGGCGGGGCGCTGAAGTTCGGCATCGTGGAGGCGGACGCACGCCGGGAGCGGGCGGCCAAGTCGACCCAGCGGCTGACGCTGCGCCTGCGGCCGGAGCAGGGCGGCTCGGACAAGGTCGCCATCGGCGACGACGAGTAACCCGGTCGCCGCATGGAGCGGGGGCAGGTCGTCCAGATTCGCGGCGGGTCGTTCGGCACCGGTTACGTGATCGGGCCGCGGCTGGTGCTGACGGCCGCGCATGTGCTGCCGCCGGCCGGCGCGGAGATCACCGTGTCGACGCTGGGGTCCCCGCAGCGCTCGAAGGCGGTCGTGCGGTGGCGGCCGCCGGACGGCTCGATCGACGCGGCTCTGCTGGAGGTCGAGGGCCAGGACTGGGCTCCGCCGTCCACGTTGCGCAATCGTCCCCAGCGGTGGGGACGATTTGTGACGGTCGGGGTTGCGACCCCGACCGCCGCGATGGGATTCCCGCGCCAGCAGCGCATGGACGACGGCCGGCACCCTGAAGTCGTTGTGGGCCAGGTGCGACCGCACGGCGGCCCGACCTTCGAGATGCTCGACGCGCACGACACCGCCCCCTACGAATCGAGCGGCCGAGCCGACCAGACGGCGTGGTCGGGGATGTCCGGCGCGGCGGTGTTCCTGGCCGGCGGCCAACTGCTGCTCGGCGTGGTGATCGAGGACCGCCGGCCGGGCACGGGCACCCGTCTTGTGTGCGTCAGTGGCGAGATCTTGTTGGCCGACAAGGACTTCCGCGCGGCGGTCCGGGCGTCGACGGGGGTGGAGCCGCAGCTCGAACCGGTCGAGTTCGCCGGGCTGGTGGAGCCGGCGCCGCCCAAGCGCGCGCTGTCGTCCCCGACGATGCTGCTGCGGGCCGACGCCGAGGTGGTGCCGTTCCACGGCCGCGAGGACGTCCTCGCCGGCCTCGAAGACTGGTGCCTGGCCGATTCGGACGGCCCCGGCGTCCGCGTGCTGACCGGCCCCGGCGGCCAGGGCAAGACCCGGCTGGCCCGGCAGCTGATGACCCGGATGCGGGATCGCGGCTGGGTGGCCGGCCAGGTTCGCGGCCATCGCGTCCCCGATCTCCAGCTGCTGCAAGCCCTTCAACATCCGGCGCTGTTCGTCGTCGACTACGCCGAGGCGCGGCCCACTCTGGTCCGGGAGCTGCGGGAACAGGCCCAGGACATCGGACATCCGCTCCGTCTGCTGCTGCTCGCCCGATCCTCGGGCTCCTGGCAGAACCGGGCGACCGTGGGCGCCCTTGCCGAGACCACCCGGCTGCACGCGCTGAGCCCGGACCGGGACGACCGGGAGTTCGCCTTCCGCGCGGCGGCCCGGGGTTTCGCCCGGCGCCTGGCCCAGATGACCGGCCGGTCGGAGGCCGACTGGCAGGCCATCGCCGACACGCTGCCCACGCTCGGCGCGACCAACGACCCGCGCGGTCAGACCGCGTTGACCGTGCAGATGGCGGCGCTGGTCGCGCTGCTGCGGCACGACCGCGACGGCCGGCGCGACCTGACGCTCGAAGAGGAGCTGCTGGTCCACGAAACCAAGTACTGGCTGGACAATTCGGCCCGCCTTGACCTCGGGGACCGGGCGCTGCTCCTGCTGGAGCCGGCCGTGGCGGCGGCCGCCCTGTGCTCGGCGCGCGACGACGACGAGGCGCGGGCGACGGTGTCTCGGGCGCTGCCCAAGGCGTCGGCGACGGTGGTGGCCGAGGTCGCCGAGGTGGTGCGAGACCTCTACCCGCCGCCCGAGGGCCGGTTCTGGGGCCAGTTGGAGCCGGACCGGCTGGCGGAATACCAGGCCAGCACCCAGGTCATCGCCGACGAGGGTCTGCTGGACCGGTTGTTCGCCCAGGCCTCGGACCTCCACCGCACGCAGATGCTCACCGTGCTGGCCCGGTCGGCCGTCGCCCACGTCAACGCCGGGCGCGAGGACGCGGCCACCACGGTGGTCGAACGCCTGCGCCGCACGCTGCGTTCGGCCCCCGCCGATCGGCCGCTCACCTACGCCATGCTGCGCGCGCACACGGACACTTTGCCGGAGCAGTCCCATGTTCTGCGCGATTACGCCCTCGACGTCGCCCGCGAGCTGAGCCGCCTGTCCCAGGCGTCCGCCGATCTCGCCAGCCGGGCCTGGGCCTGGCACAACCTGGCCGAACGGCACCTGGCCGTCGGCGAGTGGGCCGATGCCCGCGCCGCCGCCGGCGAGGCCGCGAAGATCCGCGCCGGGCTGGCCGAGGATGGCTCGGTCACCCATCGCGCGGAGCTGGCCGAGTCCCAGCTGGTGTTGTCGCAGGCCTTGCGGCGGACGGGGCAGCCGCGGCAGGCGCATGACGCCGGGGCCCGGGCGCTGGACGGATTCCGTTCGCTGCCAAGGGAAGGCGACGACGAGGACTCGGCCAAACGCGAGCGCGGGCTGGTGCGGTCCCTGATCAACCAGTCGAGGACGGTCTGGCTGCTCGATCCCACGACCCCGTTCGAACAGGTCGAGGCCTCGGACAGCCATACCGACGAGGCGGTCCGCCGCGCCCGTGATCTCGCCGAGCGCTACCCCGAACTGGATCCCCGGCTGCTCATCGACGCGTTGGACGAGCGCGGCACCAACCTGTCACGGCTCGACCGGGCCGCGGAGTCACCGGCGCAGAGCGAGGAGGCGCTGCGCACGGTCCGGCGGCGGGCCGAGGAGAACGCGGACGCGTACACCGGCGACCTGGTGCAGATCATGTTGAGCGTCAGCGTCAGCTTCGGCGGCGGCCGCCTGGCCGAGGCCAAGGCGTTGGGAGAGCAGGCGATCGCCCTGGCGCGCCCGCTGGCGGCGGATCTGCCCGAGGTCTATCTCCCCACTCTTTCCCGGCTGCTGCACAACTACGCGTGCGATCTGCGTGACCTGGAGGACTACCCCGGGGCGCGCGCGGCCATCGGCGAGGCCATCGAGCTGCGCCGGACGCAGGTGGGCGAGCCGGCCGGGTACGGCCCGGTCCAGCTGGCGAGGTCGGTGTGGGTGCTGGGCACCGTCGAGTCCAACCAGGGCGATGACCGGGCGGCGGCGCAGCGGTACACCGAGGCCCTGGACCTCCAGTCCCAGGCCACTTTGCCGCTCACGGCCCGCGATCTGGCGATGAAAGCCGAGATCACGTCGAATCTCGCGGCCGTGTACGAGGCCCTCGGCCGCCCGAAGGACGCCATCGACGCGAGGAACGAGGTCAGCGCCACTCGGCTTCAGCTCAGCGAGTACGCCCCCAGTCTCTACGCGATGGACTACGCGACGTCGCTGCACGACCAGTCCGACCTGTACGGGCGGCGCGGCCGGCGGATTCCCGAACGGGTGCGGCTGCGGGAGGCGCTGGCCCGCTACCGCCGGTTGCCCCCGCCGCTCACCGAGAAGCAACGGGAATGGCTGGCCTACTGCCTGGCCGATCTCGGCGCCAGCTATGAGATCTCCTGGCTTGACGACCGCGCGGTCGGCCCGTTGCGGGAGGCCTACGCCATCCAGGTGGAGTTGGCGGCCGCGGATCCGAGGCACGAACTGTCGCTGGTTTTCACGTGCATGAAGCTGTGCCGATCCTTGCTGCGGCTCGGCCGGTTCCCGGAGGCGGTTCGCATCGCCGAGCACGAGGTGCGCCTGCGGCGGAGCCTGGGCGACCGCGACTACGAGGTGAACCTCTGTTTCGCGCTGCTGCGGCTGGCCGAGGCGCAGGCCTTGGCCGGCATGACGAGGACGGCCTGGCGCACCGCCGTGGAGGCCGAGCGGGTCAGCCGGGAGATCGCCGAGGGGTCGCCCGAGGAGACCGCGAACGTGCTGCGCCGCCTGGCCCGGGCCCTGAGCCTGTGCGGACGGCACGACTGGCGGCTGGCCGCGCGGGCCGAGCAGCCGGCCCGGCGCGCGGCGCGGATCTACCGGGAGCTGCTGGACCGCGATCCGTTCGGCCCCGGGCGCGAGTACCGGCTGAGGGCGGCTGTCGCCACGTTGGTGACGGTGTTGGAACGGATGGGCCGGCACGCCGAGGCAGTGGACGCACAGCACCGAAAAGGAGCATGAGGCCGTGACATCGGGCGAGCAGGAGTCGACGGAGGACATCCGGCGGGACGAGGAGCGGGCCGAGGCCGCGGCGGGACTGCACTACGGCAACGTCGCCGAGTTCGTGACGGATCGGCTGATCTACTTCATTCCCCGGCCGGTCCCGGGTTCGGGCCGGGTGTGGTGCGCGGAGTGGTACCGCCACGCCCAGGCGCTGTCCCGGCTGGACTCGATCTGGCGGGCCTGGGAGCACCTGCGGCTGGATCCCGCGCTGGGCATGTCGAACTGGTGGATCCACTACGCCGACCCGAACATCCGGGCCCTGATGGATCCGGTCGTCGGGCCGTTCGCGCTCTGCGCCGACGGCCATCACCCCGACAGCATCCAGCCGCTGCCGGTCTTCGAGCCGCCGGAGGGCCTGTTCTTCGACCAGCGGGATTCGGCCAAGCCGTCGGTGGACCCGTTCTCGCTGGACTGACCTAGGGCCAGCCGTTCTCGCCGGAGTTGGTCGGCTTCGGCCTGGCGGCCAGCGTCGTGCACGACGCCTTTGCCTGCTGGGACAACCAATCCGGCGGCAGGGGCTGGTGCTTGCGGGCTTGCTCGACCAACGCCTTGAGGGCCTCGTAGGTGTCGCCGTCCAGGCCCATCTCCTGGTAGTCCAGGCCCCAGTCCTTGGCGTTGCCGAGCATCTCCTTGGCCCAGTACACGAGCTGGTTGACGCAGACGGTCACCGGGTCCACTGTGGACGTCGTCGTCGGCGAGGAAGCCGTTGGCGCGCCGGCACAAGCGGCGGCCGTCACGAGTACGACCGCCGCGACGAGTAACCGTCCGCCCATCAGAACGAGTCGCCGCCGGAGAACTGCTCCTCCAGGGTGTCGACGGTCCCGGCGAGCAGGGTCAGCGGGTCGACGAACTCGTTGATGTCCAGATTGGACAGTGGCAGCGAGTGCCGCAGCACCACGTGCTCGCCCATGATCGCCACCCCGCCGACGACGGTGGTGTGGCCGACCTCCTTGAGCAGCGCGGGCAGGTTGACCTTGGACGCCAGGCCGCACGGCGAGGCGATCTGCACCCAGTCCTCACGGCCGTCGAGCACCTCGTGGCTCAGCCAGATCACCTGGCTGCGCTCGTCCTCGAACTGGACGTAGATGCTCACCTCGTCCGGCGTCTGGTCGATCACCTGGTACTCGCTGCGCACGAACGACACCAGATCGGCCCACGTCGCCATGACTTCCATCCATTCCGCCGGCTGAACAAGATCACTCGACCATAAGGCGTCGCCGGGGCGACCGATAGACCCTCGAGGGTGGTCAGACGAGCCGAAGGTGTGCACCTCGGCCGCTGGGCAGCCGCACCCCCGAGCCGGGCAGCGCCGTCACCACCAGGCCGAACACGATGTTGTTCAGCTCCTGGGTGCTCAGCAGCAGTTCGGCGGCCAGCTCGTGCGGGGTGACGCCCTGCTCCCGCAGCGCCCGGAACACCTTGGCCAGCAGCTGCGAGGACTCCCTTGTCTCGCCGCCGGGATCGACCTTGGCCAGCTCGGCGCACAGCGTCCGGTAGACGCCGTCGCCGACCTGCCGCAGCTCCCGCAGCCGGCGGGTCAGCGCCAGCGGCGACACCCGCCAGCGCGGGCTGGCCCGCAGCACCTGGTCCCGGGTCGGGTCCTCGGGCACATAGGTCAGCACGTCCACGTCGGGCATCAGCATGGCGCTGGCGAAGGCGTCGGCCTCCGCCTCCACGTCCACGCCGTCCAGCGGCCGGTCGCCGCCGTGCAGGACCAGGTGCCCGAGCTCGTGGGCGGCGTCGAACCGGCCGTCCTCGGCCGACTTGGCGGTGTTGAGGAAGACGTACGGGCTGCCCTCGTGCCAGAACGAGAAGGCGTCCACCTCGGTGTGGTCGACGCCGAGCGAGAAGACGCGGACCCCGTGGGCCTCCAACAGGTGCACGAGATTGGGGGCCGGCTTGGAACCGAGGTCCCAGTGCTCGCGCACGGCGTCCGCGGCGGCGGCCGGATCGCCGGCGCCGACGACGGGAACATCCGCCGAGGGCAACAGGAACCGCCGCTCCAGGAAGTCGTTGAACTCGACGGCCAGCCGGCCCGCGGCCAGCGCGCCGGCCCGCCGCCGCGCCGGCAGCTTGGCCCGCGCCCGGAACGACACCACGTCCTCGGTCAGCTCGGCCGGCTCGACGGCGGTGAAGAACTCGACCGGAAACCCCAGCACCCGGGCCATCCCGGCCAGATCGGCGGCCGTCGGCTCGCGCCGGCCGTGCTCGAAGTCGGCCATCGTCCGCGCGCTCACCCCCAGCTCTCGCGCGAGGGCCGCGGCGGTCAGCTGACGCCGCTGGCGGGCGAGCTTGAGGCGGGCCGGGGTGAGCATGATGAGATCATTCTTCCGGGTGCTCACCCGGTCGACGCAACAGACGTCCCCGAACGGAGTGACGTCAGTTGCGCGCCGGCCGCCTTGTGCTGGTCAGGGTCACGGGCCGGCACTGCTAGCCGAGGCGGCTGGCGAGGGCGCGACCCAGGGCCGTGCCGGACAGCCATGCGGTCTGCAACCGCGACGGCCCCCAGGCGTCGCCGCACACGCCGATGTTGTCGTCGTCCAAGTGGAACGGCGCGGCGGACGGCGTGTCCGGGCGGGCGTGCTGCCACTGGTGGGCGTAGCCGGTGATCGGCCGCGCTGGCAGCCCCAGCACCGCCTCCACGGCGTCCTCCACCTCGGCGATGACCCGGTCGTGGGCGCCCAGCCGGGCCGCGGTGTAGGCGGCCGTCGTGTGCGCGACCAGCACCGGTTCGCCGTCGCCGCGGCGGTCGCCGTCGTCGCAGATGGACGTCAGCACCTCGTGCCCGTTGACGAACGCGCCGTGGAAGTCGGGCCAGGTCCGTTCGGGATAGCGCAACGTCACCGCGAACGACGGCTGCCAGTCCTGGCCGTCCACCGCCGCGCGCGCCGCCCGCAGGCACGGATCCAGCACGGCAAGCGCTTGCGGGCCGGGCATCGCCAGCACCACCGCGTCCACCGGGACGCCGTCGACCATCGGACCCGGCTCCACCGCCGCCACCCCGTGCTGGAGCTTGACCGCCAGGCCGTCCGCGAGGGCCTCGGCCAGGCTGCGCAGTCCTCGCGGCGCGGCCCAGCGCATCGGCCCGGGCCGCGGCTCGCGACGGCCGTCCTCGATGGCGACCATCGTGTCCGTCCACTCCCGGGCCAGGCCGGCGTCCCGCCAGTCCCGCACCACGGCCTCGAACTCCGGGTCGCTCACCGTGAAGTAGGCCGCCCCGATGTCGGCCGGGCGGCCGTCGTAGCGGCGGGTGGCCAGGCGGCCGCCGACCACCGGCGTCCGCTCCAGCAGCCGGACATCGAGGCCGGCGTCCGCCAGGACCCGGGCACAGGCCAGGCCGGCGATGCCGGCGCCGACGACCACAACGCTCACGATCACCACAGTAGGGGCGTCACTGCCAGACCTGGATCGCGCGTACCACAAACGGCGCATTCGGCACGTAGACGCCGCCCTTGGGATACGTGGTGAACTCCGCCTCGGTCGAGCAGTGCGCGCCCTCGTAGACCGAGACGTCCTTGGTCATCGCGTTCACCATCGACCGGGCCACCAGGCCGTCCGGCAGCGGCACGCACTGGTTGGGATTGGCGGTTTCCAGGTTCAGCCGGGCGCTCTTGCCGGTGAAGTCGGCCCCGGCCCACGCGCAAAACGAGCCCGCGTCGCATTTCGCGTCCGTCGGCCCGGCATCGACTCGCGGCGCTTTCGGCAGGCCGGCCGTGTGCTGTTCCGCCGTCGTTCTCGCGGACGCTTCCGCCGCTGTTCCCGCCATCGCTGTGGTGATCACCACGGCCATCGTGATGATCATCGCTTTCCCCGTCATCCTCGATCCTCCCCAGTGTGTTTTCCCTGCTCCGAGCCTCGTCCCGGGGGCTTTCCGTGTCTGCGTTTCACGGCTCGTTCACCTGTCCGTGACGGTGGTTCACCCGTCGGTGAGCTACCCCACTCCGGGATCGTGTTCACGGCCTCGCCGAAAGGGGTAAGACGGTGGTGTGGCAAGCACTCTTCTGACCCGTCCCGCCCCGCAGCTCCGTCGCGACCAGCGCGCGCTGGTGGAGGCGATCCGGCGAATGACGGAGTTCCAGTCGGTGGCGGTGCTCCGCGGATTCGACAAAACCAGCCGCGCCACCCGGGACGCGATCTCCGAGGTCGTTCGCGAGCACGGCGGCCGGATCATCGACGTCACCCCCGTTCCCGGCCTCGGCGAACTGGGCACCGTGCCGGCCGCCGACCTGGTAGTCGCCACCAACCGCTCGCTGGCCCCCGCGGCCGAGCGCTGCGCCGCCTACTGGAACGTGCCGGCCGTCGTCCCCGGCGACGGCGATGGCGAGCACGGCCGCCTCGTGCGGACCCGCCAGCCCGCCGTCTACGTCACCCACGGCGAGACCGGCCGCGACGTCGTCGTGCGCCAGCTCCGGCTGCTCGGGCCGGTCAACTGGACCGACGGGACCGGCCCCGCCCGCCCGGCCGAAGAGCTCGTGCTCAAGCCCACCCTCGGCGGCATGGTCGTCACCGCCCAGCACGCCGGCACCTCCGTGACCCGCCCGGTGTCCCGGATGATCGAGGTGGAGATCGCCGACGAGGTCGTCGCCGAGATCGACGGCCACGCCGGCCTGGTCGGCGTCGGCCGCTACGAGGCCCGCCCCACCACCCGCCCGGTCTGCCGCGTCACCGTCAACGGCTGACGCCCAGCCGCTCCGACAGGCCTCCCGTAGAACGTCCCGTTGATCTCCACCGAGTTCAGCCGCCCGGCCAGGTACGCCAGCTCCCGCTTCTGCGCCACCCCCTTCGGGTAGAACGTCCCCCGCCACGGCGGATGCACCCACCCCGAAGTCCCGATCCGGATCACCCCGACATCCTCCGCCCCGCCGGCCCCCGCCGCACCAGCGCCGCGCCGCCCTTCTCCCTCATTTCAGGGAATGGCGCATTCCGGCGGCCTGTCGATCAATGGCGTTGCCCTCTTGTGCGCCCGCCCGTCAAATGTGCGACCCCAATGCAATTGCGCGACGCCATTTCATCGGCCCGCTCACCCGTCCGGCCGAACAATGTGACCGTTATGAGATGAAGTTTCTCGGTACCGTTAACGGGTGACCTGAGTGCGTGTGGCGGCGTGGACGAGGTCAGGGGGTGTGAGGTGCTCCGAAGTTTCATCACCTGGCTCGACGACTACCTCGCGGGCGAGGCGCCGTCGGCACTCGTCAAGGCCGTGGTCGGCCTGCTTTCCTTCGCCGCATTGCTCGGCGCGCTGTTGGGGGATTTGGCGGTCAGAACCGGCTTCCTGGCGGCCGCGGTCCTTGCGGTGGTGTCCCTCGGACTCATGCTTCTGGCCGACCGGCGGACCCTGCGTCGCCGGGCCGAACGAGCCGAGCGGCAGGTCTTCCACTACGTGCGGACGATCCACGCGATGGGCGCCGGATATCGCGTGACGTCATGGGACAAGACGATCGTCATCGCGCCGAACGGGGATGCCCGGGACATCGTGAAGGTGCGCGCGGTGGTGGAGAAGCCCGGCGTTCAGTTCTTCTGGTTGTGGTTCGGCTGCTACTGGCCCCAGCCGGCCAGGTATCAGAAAAAGGTGGCCGTCCAGGTGCGGAACCTACTCGTCGGCGACCTGCCGGGCACGAGTCTGGAACGCACCCTGTCGTGGTCTACCGAGGGCAGGTTGGCCGTGATCGCTCACATGCACGCGCCGCCGCGGGTGGGCAGTGTGATGACGATCCAGGTCGAGATCGCCTGGCCGGCCAAGTGTGTTCCCCTGGTCCGGGGCGACTGCGACAGCTTCACGATCAGGCTCGGCGCCCGCGTCGACTACGCGCGGTACCGGATCGTGCTGCCGAAGGGATACGACACCTACTGCGACACGATCGGTTTCCAGGACGGTGATCCGGGTTTCGTGATGGAGAAGGGGAGCGCCGACGACGGCTGTCCGTCCTACCAGGTCGAGGTCCGCGATCTGGCGCCCGACCAGCAGGTGGGGCTTCGGCTGGAGCTAAAACAAAGAGCCCCTATCGCGATGCGCTAGAAGCCCTTTGCGTGGTGCGGCGTCGTGCGTGAATCAGCCGCCGTTCTCGTCACCTGAAGTAACTCGCTTGTGCATTGCGTGTTACTGTCCCTTCTTCCCCGGAACGGTGGACGGGTCCGCCGCCCCAGCCCGGGTTGGCACGTGGTCGAACATGTGGCGGAGTGCCGGCACCGGCTCTGACCAGCGTCGACGGATGACTCCTCCGCCGCTCGGCCAGTGTGCTGGCATCCCTGGCTCGGTCGCCGCGGCCCCTCCCGCGACCATCGATCGTGGCCGGAGCGGAACCGCCGGCACACCGTCGGCGGTCACCGGCGGCGTGGCACCGTGATCGTAAACGGCCAGAATCTGTACTTTTATCCAGACCCTAGTGCATGACGCCAGTGGTGCGTCCGCTAGCCTTGAAGGTTGGCGACCATTTCTCACCCTGTGGAGTGAGAAGTGGGGAAGATGTGAAAAGCGCTCGTGTCAATACGAGTCGACGTGGCCGAATGAAAAAGCCGGTCGTCTGTGGCGGACGACCGGCTCGGGGTGGGCGGCCCGGATCAGGGGGTCGGATTCCGGGCCGACGCCACGTCAGGCGGGGACCGAGGCGACGCCCTTGGCCAGGAAGCGCGGCCGGTGACGCGTTCGGAGACGCCGGCGCGGTCCAGATACGGGGTGATGCCGCCGAGCCAGAACGGCCAGCCGGCGCCGAGGATGAGGCACAGGTCGATGTCCTGGGCGTCGGCCGCTACGAGGCCCGCCCCACCACCCGCCCGGTCTGCCGCGTCACCGTCAACGGCTGACGCCCAGCCGCTCCGAGAGGCCTATCGCGTCGACCGGCGCCCGCACTTTGGCGTCGTTGTCGAAGTACACGTGCACGTCCCCGCGGCGATGCCAGGCACGGACCTTCTTCGCCCAGCGGTCGAGGGCCTCGTCGGTGTAGCCGCTGACGTAGAGCTCCTCGTCGCCGTGCAGGCGGGCGTAGCTGAAGTCGGCCGTCAACTCTTCGAAGTACGGCCACTTCTTCGCCGTGTCCGCCACCACCAGGGCCACGTTGTGCTCGCGCAGCAGCCGCAGGCACTTCTCGTCCTGGAAGCTCACGTGGCGGGGCTCCAGGGCGTGCCGCAGCGGCCGGTCGCCGTCGATCCGCAGGCCCTCGTCGTCCTCGATCCGATGGTCGTGCCGGGCCCCGAGCTTCGCCGCCTCGGCCGTGCTTCCCGGCAGCAGAGCCAGAAACTCGGCCAGCACCTCGGCGTCGAACTGGAGCGTGGCCGGCAGCTGCCAGAGGATCGGGCCCAGCTTTTCCGCCAGCCGCAACACACCTGAGGCCAGGAAGTTCGCCACCGGCGTCTCCGCGTCCTTGAGGCGCTTCATGTGCGTGATGAACCGCGGCCCCTTCACCGCGAACACGAACCCCTCGGGCGTCTGCTCCGCCCACGCCAGGAAGCTGGCCGGGCGCTGCCGTCCGTAGAAGGTTCCGTTGATCTCAACCGAGTTCAGCCGCCCGGCCAGGTACGCCAGCTCCCGCTTCTGGGTCACGCCCTTCGGGTAGAACGTGCCCCGCCACGGCGGATACACCCAGCCCGACGTCCCGATCCGGATCACCGCCCCATCCTGCGCCGTCAGCCCCGTTCCCGCACCAGGTCGGCCAGCCGCCGCGCGTCCCGCGGCGCCCGCCCGCGCATCGTGTTGTCGAAGTACACGAACACGTCACCGGTCGTGTCCACGATCCGATCGGCCCAGCCTTTCAGCTCCCGGTCGTCGTACCCGCTGATGTACAGCTCTTCGCCGCCGTGCAGCCGGATGTAGCTGAAGTCGGCGGTCGTCACGTCGAACACCGGCCACTTCCCGGCTCCGTCCGAGTACACGACCGCCACGTTGTGCTGCCGCGCCAGCTCGTAGAACGCGTCGGTTCGGAAGCTCTCGTGCCGCACCTCGATCGCGTGCCGGGGCACCGGGTCCAGCTGCCCCAGGAACTCCGCCACCACCGCCGCATCGAACCGGAGGCTGTCCGGCAGCTGCCACAGCACCGGCCCCAGCCGCTTCCCCAGCTCCAGCACCCCCGACCCGAAGAACCCCCGCAGCGCCGCTTCCACCCCACGTAACCGTCGCACGTGCGTGACCTCGCGGATCCCTTTCACCGCGAACACGAAGTCGTCCGGCACCTGCCCCGCCCACGACCGGAAGTTCGCCGGCGTCCGCAGCGAGTAGAACGTCCCGTTGATCTCGATGGTGTCCACCTGCCCGGCGAGGAACTCCAGCTCCCGGCGCTGCACCAGGCCCGTCGGATAGAAGTCCCCGCGCCACTCCGGATACTTCCACCCCGAGGTGCCGATCCTGATCATCACTCCATGGTGGGGTGGCAACCCCGAGTCCGCAGCACGACAAAGCCGGTCGCCCGTGCGGACGACCGGCTTTTGTCGAGCGGCGATCAGGCGGGGACCGAAGCCACGCCCTGAGCCAGGAAACGCTGGCCGGTGACGCGCTCTGACACGCCGGCGCGGTCGAGGTACGGCGTGATGCCACCGAGCCAGAACGGCCAGCCGGCGCCGAGGATGAGGCACAGGTCGATGTCCTGGGCCTCGGCCACGACACCCTCGTCGAGCATGAGGCGGATCTCCTGGGCCAGGGCCTCCTCGGCCCGGGTGCGGAGCTGCTCGGCGGTCAGCGGAGACGTGCCGGGCTGCCACAGGGCGGCGACCTCGGGGTCGACCGTGGGCTGCCCGGAGGCGTCCCAGGTGTAGACGGCGGTCTTGCCGGCGGCGACGAAGCGCTTCATGTTCTCGCTGACCGAGAAGCGGTCGGGGAAGGCGGTGTGCATGGTCTCGGCCACGTGCAGCGCGACGGCGGGGCCGACGAGCTGGAGCAGCAGCAGCGGGCTCATGGGCAGCCCCAGCGGATCGAGGGCCTTGTCGGCGACCTCGAACGGGGTGCCCTCGTCGACGGCCCGGATGACCTCGCCCAGGAAGCGGGTGAGCAGCCGGTTGACCACGAAGGCCGGCGCGTCCTTGACCAGCACGCTGGACTTCTTCAGCTGCTTGCCCACGGCGAAGGCGGTGGCCAGCGCGGCGTCGTCGGTCTGCTCGCCCCGCACGATCTCCAGCAGCGGCAGCACGGCGACCGGGTTGAAGAAGTGGAA
This sequence comes from Kutzneria sp. NPDC052558, assembly GCF_044547355.1. Classification (NCBI taxonomy): domain Bacteria; kingdom Bacillati; phylum Actinomycetota; class Actinomycetes; order Pseudonocardiales; family Pseudonocardiaceae; genus Kutzneria; species Kutzneria sp. NPDC052558. Next base: position 128,929 of record NZ_JBIUAG010000022.1, on the reverse strand, counting down.
GCCGACGACCCGCTCGGGGTGCGAGAGCTTCGAGGCCATGTCGGTGATGGACAGCGAGGAGGTGTTGGTGGCCAGCACGCACTCGGCCGAGACATGCTCCTCGACCTCGGCGAACACCTGCTGCTTGACCGACAGCTCCTCGAACACGGCCTCGATGACGAAGTCGGCGTCGGCGAAGGCGGCCTTGTCCAGCGAGCCACTGACCAGCGCCTTGAGGCGGTTGGCGGCGTCGGGGGACAGGCGCTTGCGGCCGAGCAGCTTGTCGATCTCGCCGTGCACGTACCCGACGCCCTTGTCCACCCGCGCCTGGTCGACGTCGGTGAGCACGACGGGCACCTTGAGCTGGCGCACGAACAGCAGCGCCAGCTGGCTGGCCATCAGGCCGGCGCCGACGATGCCGACCTTGGTGACCGGCCGGGCCAGGGACTTGTCGGGCGCGCCCGCGGGCTTGCGGGCCCGCTTCTGCACCAGGTTGAACGAGTACAGCCCGGCCCGCAGCTCGTCGGTCATGAGCAGCGAGGCGAGGCCCTCGGTCTCGGCGGCGTAACCGGCGTCGAGGTCGTTGCCGCGAGCCAGCTCCAGCAGCTCCAACGCCTTGGTCGCGCCCGGGGACGCGCCGTGGGTCTTGGCCTCGACGAACGCCCGGCCGCGGGCCAGCGCGTTGTCCCACGCCTCGCCGCGGTCGATCTCCTTGCGGGACACCGAAACCGTGCCGTTGACGACCTGGGCCAGCCAGGCCAGCGACTGCTCCAGGTAGTCGGCGGAGTCGAAGACCACGTCGACGATGCCGAGCTCGGCGGCCTGCGCCGGCTTGAGCATCTTGTTCTGGTTCAGGGCGTTCTCGATGATCACCGTCACGGCCGCGTCGGCGCCGATCAGGTTGGGCAGCAGCTGCGCGCCGCCCCAGCCCGGGAACAGGCCGAGGAACACCTCGGGGAAGGCGATCGCGGCGGCGTTGGACACCAGGGTCCGGTAGTGGCAGGACAGCGCCAGCTCCAGGCCGCCGCCCATGACCGCGCCGTTGACGAAGGCGAAGGTCGGGACCGACGACTCGGTGAACCGGCGGAACACGTCGTGCCCGGTCTGGGCGATCTGCCGCGCCAGCTCCGGCGAGGACAGCTGCTCGACCCCGGACAGGTCGGCGCCGACGGCGAACACGAACGGCTTGCCGGTCACCGCGATCGCGGCGGGGGCGGCGGCCAGCGCCTCGTCCAGGGCGGCATTCAGGCTGACCAGGCTCTGCGGTCCGAAGGTGGACGGCCGGGTGTGGTCGTGCCCGTTGTCGATGGTGATCAGCGCGACCGGCTTGCTCAGCCCCGGCACGGGCACGAGACGCGTGACGGCCTTGGTGACAACCTCGTCGGGGAAGGCCTGCGCGGCCTGCTCAGCGGTAATCACTTGTTGCCCCCGTCCCAGTTCGGGTTCTCCCAGATCACGGTGCCGCCCATGCCGATGCCGATGCACATGGTGGTGATGCCGTAGCGGACGTCGGGCCGCTCGGCGAACTGGTGGGCCAGCTGCGTCATCAGCCGCACGCCGGAGGAGGCCAGCGGGTGGCCGGTGGCGATGGCGCCGCCCCACTGGTTGACCCGCGGGTCGTCGTCGGCGATGCCGAAGTGGTCGAGGAAGGCCAGCACCTGCACGGCGAACGCCTCGTTGACCTCGAACAGGCCGATGTCGGAGATGCTCAGACCGGTGCGCTGCAACGCCTTCTCGGTGGCCGGCACCGGGCCGACGCCCATCACCTCGGGCTCGACGCCGGCGAAGGCGTAGCCCACCAGCCGCATGGCCACGGGCAGGCCCAGCTCGCGGGCGGTCTCCTCGTCGGCCAGCAGGCAGCCGGTGGCGCCGTCGTTGAGACCGGCGGCGTTGCCGGCGGTCACCCGGCCGTGCGGGCGGAACGGCGTCTTCAGGCCGGCCAGGTCCTCGACGGTGGTGCCGGGACGCGGCGGCTCGTCGGCGGTGGCCAGGCCCCAGCCCTTGTCGGCCGAGCGGGTGGCGACCGAGACGAACTCGGGGCCGATCTTGCCGGCCTTGACCGCGGCGTCGTACTTGGTCTGGGAGGCGGCGGCGAAGGCGTCGGCGCGCTCCTTGGTGATGCCCGGGAAGCGGTCGTGCAGGTTCTCCGCGGTCTGGCCCATGACCAGCGCCGAGGTGTCGACCAGGCGGTCGGCCAGGAAGCGCGGGTTGGGGTCCACGCCCTCGCCCATGGGGTGGCGGCCCATGTGCTCGACGCCGCCGGCGATGACCACGTCGTAGGCGCCGAAGGCGATGCCGCCGGCCGCGGTGGTCACGGCGGTCATGGCGCCGGCGCACATCCGGTCGATGGCGTAGCCGGGCACCGACTTGGGCAGGCCGGCCAGCAGCGCGGCGGTCCGCCCGATGGTCAGGCCCTGGTCGCCGATCTGGGTGGTGGCCGCGATGGCGACCTCGTCCACCCGCTCCGGGGGGAGCTCCGGGTGCCGGCGCAGCAGCTCGCGGATCACCTTGACGACGAGGTCGTCCGCGCGGGTCTCGGCGTAGATGCCCTTCGGGCCCGCCTTGCCGAACGGCGTGCGGACGCCGTCGACGAAGACCACGTTGCGCACGGCCCGTTCCGTCATCGGCGCTACTGGTGCGGCCACGGCGTGCTCCTCCTCAGCTCTGAGTACGGGTCGACCGGGGTCACTACCGGCCGGTAACCCGAACTCTAGTCTGAGTTACTGGCCGGTAACCAGCAGGGTGGCCCAACTCATGCTGCCGCAGCCTTCAGCGACTTGCTCAGCGGCTCGGCGGTGAGCTCGATCTGCCACGGCCGGGCGTGTCCGGCCGCCAGCACCTCGGCCACGGCCGAGGGATCCAGGTCGGCCGGCGGCTCCCAGCAGGTGCGCCGGACCAGGTCGGGCAGCAGCAGGTTCTCCACCGGCAGCTTCAGGCTCTCGGCGATGGAGGTCAGCGCGGCCCGGGCGGCGGCCAGCCGGGCGGCGGCGTCCGGGTCGCGGTCGGCCCAGCGGTTGGGCGGCGGCGGCCCGTCGTGCGCGGGGGAGACCTCCGGCAGCTCCTTGCGGCCCAGGCCACGGGCCTTGGCCAGCGCGTCCGCCCACACCTTCACGGTCCGCCGCTGGGACCGGCCGCGGAACACCGGCAGCGCCAGCAGGTCGGCCTCGGTCGCCGGATCGGTCACGGCGGCGTCGATGATCGCGCTGTCCGGCAGCACCCGCCCGGGCGCGATGTCCCGCTGGCGGGCCAGCCCGTCCCGGGCCTCCCACAGCGCCCGCACGGCGGCCAGCTGGCGGGGATTGCGCAGCCGGTGGATGCCCGAGGTCCGACGCCACGGCTCGGCCCGCGGCTTGGGCGCGGGCGCGGTGCGCACGGCCTCGAACTCCTGCAGGGCCCACTCCAGCTTGCCCTGCTCGCGCAGCTCGTGCTCCAGCACGTTGCGCAGCGGGACCAGCAGCTCCACGTCGAGAGCCGCGTAGGTCAGCCAGTCCTGAGGGAGCGGGCGACGGGACCAGTCGGCGGCGCCGTGGCCCTTCTCCAGGTGGTAGCCCAGCAGGCGTTCCACCATCGAGCCCAGCGCGACCCGGTCGAAGCCGGCCAGCCGGCCGGCCAGTTCGGTGTCGAACAGGGTCGCCGGTCGCAGGCCGAGCTCGGCCAGACACGGCAGATCCTGGGACGCCGCGTGCAACACCCACTCGGTGTCGGCGATGGCGTCCACCAGCGGGTCGATCCGGCCGCCCAGAGCGACCGGATCGACCAGCACGGTGCCTGCCTGCTCTCGACGCAGCTGCACCAGGTAGGCGCGCTGCGAGTAGCGGTAGCCCGATGCCCTTTCGGTGTCCACCGCCACCGGACCCGTCCCTTCCGCCAGCGTTGCGGCCGCGCGCCGCAGCGTTGCCGGATCGGACACCACTGGCGGAACCCCCTCAGCGGGTTCGGTCAGCAGCACCGGGGTTTCTCCGGTCGGGTCCTTCGGTTCAGAGCAGGGTGCATCCACGGCGGAAGACCCTACGTCCTCGACGCCCCGCGCGGGCGTGGATCACGTTCTGCTCGGTCTTCGCGTCGCCTTGCATCCGTATTTCCGTACTCAGCGGATCACGCCGGCCCGCATGGCCAACGCCACCATCTGAGCGCGATCCCCGGTGCCCAGCTTCCGGCCGATCCGCGACAGGTGAGACTTCACCGTGAGCGCGGACAGGTTCAGAGCCTCGCCGATCTCCTTGTTGGACTGGCCATCGGCGACCAGCTGGAGCACCTCGACCTCACGTGCGGACAGTTCCCGCGGCGTGTTGTCGGTTCCGGGCACCCGGGTTCCCGCAGCGAGGACCGGGGCCACACTCGGGTCCGCGTAGACGCCACCGTCGAGAACTCGGCGCACTCCGTCGGTGACCACCATCGGCGACGCGGACTTCAGCAGGTACGCCTGGGCGCCTGCCTGGAAGGCCGAGCGGACCGCATAGGGGTCGTCGGAGGACGCGAGCACCACGATGCGCGGCCAGCCCTGAGCACGGAGTTCCGTGACCAGGTCGATGCCGCTTCCGTCGGGCAGCCCGAGATCAAGGATCGCCAGGTCGCACGGTCCCGTGGCCAGGGCTCGCGCCCTCGCCTCGGCCACCGACGCGGCCTCATGCACTGTGCCGGCACCCATCTGGGTAAGCCGAGCGGCTATCGCCTCCCTCAACAGTGGGTGGTCGTCAACCACCAGCACTGAAAACAGCTCTTCCCGCGGGTGCGGGACCATGTTCGCCGGCAACGAGCCGGCTGGCGTGGTACGAACGGCCTGACCTAAGCCGACGGCAGCCACGTCACTACCTCCCTGGAGTCGGTCGTGCCCCCCGACCGGCACCGGGACTTTCGTCCAATCAGCCGCGCCACTGATCGACCGAAAGTGGTGTCGACGGCAGCAGCGTAGCCGCCCAAGCGGGTCAGCGGGACGATCAAATGGGTATCTGTCCCGATCGAGTTGTCACCGGCGGCCAGGTTTGTCGCACGATCGAGGGACTCCTGGCGAGTTGGCTAACGCGAGAACGGTTCATAACGACATGAAGGAGTTGCGGTCGTGACGATCGGTTCGGAACGCGCAGATGGACGTGCGGCTGCACGTGCAAACGCCCTACTGAGGCGGGTCCAACTGGCGGATGGCCACAACGACCTGCCCTGGGCGTTGCGCGAACTGGCCGGCGAACGGGGCTGGGCGGCCGACTGGGCCTCGTCCGATCTGACGGTTCGCCGGACAGATCTGCACACCGACCTGGTCCGGCTCCGCGAAGGGGCGTTGACCTTGCAGTTCTGGTCGGTGTACGTGCCCTGCCGGCTGGAAGGTCACAGCGCGGTCACGGCCACGCTGGAGCAGATCGAAGTGGTGTACGAGCTGGTCAACCGCTATCCGGAGCATCTTCAGCTGGCTCGCACGGTTGACGAGGCGGAAGCCGCGTTCGCGGCCGGCCGCATCGCCTCGCTGCTGGGCGCCGAGGGCGGCCACAGCATCAACAACTCGCTCGGCGCGCTGCGGGCGCTGCACCGGCTCGGCGTCCGCTACATGACGCTCACGCACAACAACAACACCGACTGGGCGGACTCGGCGACCGACGAACCCGTGCACAACGGTCTCAACGACTTCGGGCGCGAAGTGGTGCGCGAGATGAACCGGCTGGGCATGCTGGTCGACCTGTCGCACGTCGCACCGGCCACGATGCGCGACGCGCTGGCGGTCAGCGAGGCGCCGGTCATCTTCAGCCACTCCTCCTGCCGCGCGGTCGCCGACCATCCCCGCAACGTCCCCGACGACGTGCTGGCCGACATGGCCGCCAAGGGCGGTGTGTGCATGGTCACATTCGTGCCGAGGTTCGTGTCGCAGCCCCTCGCGGAGTGGGACGACCGGCTGCGCGACGCCATGGCGGCGGCCGGCGCCGACCACCGTGACCTGGCCGAACGCAACGCCTTCGAGGCGGGCTGGACCGGCGGCGGCGACAAGCCGCAGGTCACCGTGGACGACGTGGTCCGGCACCTGGAGCACGCCCGCGAGGTCGCCGGCATCGACCACATCGGGCTGGGCGGCGACTACGACGGCGTGCCCCGTCAGCCCGAGGGCCTTGAGGACGTCTCCTGCTATCCGCGCCTGTTCACGGCCTTGCTGGAGCGGGGCTGGAGCGAGCAGGAGTGCACGAAGCTCGCCGGCGCGAACACGCTGCGTGTGCTGCGGGAGGCCGAGCAGGTCAGCCGCAAACTTCACCCGATCGTGTGACGGTAAACGGGCAAATCGGACGCTTGACTGCTCTGGACGGCCGTACCGCCGCTGCACGTGCACGCCACCGGCGACGCTTGGAAGGGGGCCTTCCTCCACTCCGAGTGGAGGAAGGCCCCCTTCCAAGCGGTGACCGCTGGGGTCAGTTCACGCCGAGGAGGTCGACGACGAAGATCAGGGTCTCGCCGGGCTTGATGACGCCGCCGGCGCCGCGGTCGCCGTAGCCCAGGTGCGGCGGGATGACCAGCTTGCGCCGGCCGCCGACCTTCATGCCGGCCACGCCGCGGTCCCAGCCCTGGATGACCCGGCCGCCGCCGAGCGGGAACTGGAAGGCCTGGCCGCGGTTCCAGGAGGCGTCGAACTCCTCGCCGGTCGAGTGCGCCACGCCCACGTAGTGCACGTTCACCAGCTGGCCGGGCGTGGCCTCGGGGCCATCGCCGACCGTGATGTCCTCGATGACCAGATCGGTCGGGGCCGTGCCGTCGTGCGGTTCGACAATGGGCTTTTCCAGCGCCATGGTGGAGCTCTCCTCACGTGTTCAGGTGCGCCCCACCCTAGCGCTCAGCCGCTCAGCCACGGCACGTCCCGAAGCCAGGGCAGGGTGATGGCGAGGATCACCATCAGCAGCGCCACCGCCCCCACCACGCTCAGCTGCCGCCGCATCAGCAGCTCGCCGCTACGGTGCGTGACCCGCGCTTCCGGCTCTTCGTCGGGGAACTCCACCGCCCGCTCGGGCTTGAGCCCGGTGAGCAGCCAGAACCCGAGGCCCACCACCGTCGCCAGCCCCATCGCCATGTTCCCGACCGCCGGGCCGCCGAAGGCCACGAAGACCAGGCCGACCACCGGCACCGCCAGGAAGGCCACCGCCAGCGGCTGCCGCTGCTGGGGCAGGACCAGCCACACCCGGATCGCCGCCACGCCCCACAGGACGGCGGTGGAAACGGTGAGCACGAAGACCGGTGTCGGCATGGCGGCCACCCCCGCTGCCGACTATACGGCGCAGGTCAGAGCCTCGGGCCGGAAATCGCGAGGCTGGCGTGGAGCGAGGAATCGCCGTCGCGGCGCTCGGCCGGGCGGCCGTTGCGCGGCGGCCGGCGGCGCTGTTCGTGGCCGCGCGGCGGCTCAAGATCGAGGGACCGAACCTCTCGTTCAACGTCAGGAAGGGGCCCTTCATGACGTTGAACGCCGACTCATCCCCGCAGCAGGCCGCGGGCGAAGGCGGTGGCGACGGCGGCGGCGCGGTCGGAGACGCCGAGTTTGGCGTACAGGTGCAGTAGGTGGGTCTTGACCGTGGCCTCGCTGATGAACAGCTGGGCGGCGGCCTCGCGGTTGGTGGCGCCCTTGGCTATCAGTGCTAGGACTTCTAGCTCCCGCTTGCTCAGGTCGTCCTTGGCCGGGGCGCGGACCTGGCCGAGCAGCTTGGTGGCGACGGTGGGGGACAGCACGGCCTCGCCCCGGGCGGCGGCGCGGACGGCGCGCAGGAGCTCGGCGCGGGGGGTGTCCTTGAGCAGGTAGCCGGTGGCGCCGGCCTCGATGGCCGGCAGCACGTCGCTGTCGGTGTCGTAGGTGGTGAGGACCAGCACCCGGGACGGGACTGCTAGCGCTGCTAGCTTTCGGATCGCCGCTACGCCGTCCATGCCGGGCATGCGCAGGTCCATCAGCACGACGTGGGGCGCAAGCGATTGCGCGTAGGCGACGGCCTCGGCCCCGTCGGCGGCCTCGCCCACCACCTCGAACTCGGGGTCCCCGGCGAACATGCCGTGCAGGCCGTTGCGCACGACCGGGTGGTCGTCGACGATGAGCAGCCGGATCGGGTCACTCACCGGGCACGCTCGCCGAGATCGCGGTGCCGGCCCCCGGCTCCGACTCGACGGCCAGGGTGCCGCCGACCCCGTCCATCCGCTGCCGCATGACGGTCAACCCGAAACCCCCGTCCCGCCCCCGGGAGAACCCGCGGCCGTCGTCGCGCACGTCCAGCACCACCTGGTCGTCCAGATAGGACAAGGTGACGCCCACTCGGGACGCGCCGGCGTGCTTGGCCACATTGGCCAGCGCCTCCTGCGCCACCCGGTACAGCGCCACCTCCCGGTCCGGCGTCACCGGCCGCGGCGGCCCGTCCGTCGACACGGTCGCCGGCACGCCGGCCTCCCGCGACCAGTTCTCCGCCAGTTCCGCCACCGCGTCGACCAATCTGCTGTCCTCCAACGGTTCCGGCCGCAGCGCCTGCACCGACCGGCGGGCCTGCACCAGGCTTTCCCTGGCCAGCTGGGCGGCCTTGTCCAGGTGCTCGCGGTCCCCGGTCTGCTCGGCCGCCTGGAGCTGGGTGACGATGCCGGCCAGGCCCTGGGCCAGCGTGTCGTGGATCTCCCTGGCCATCCGCTGCCGTTCGTCCAGCACCCCGGCCTCCCGGGCCTGCACCAGCAGCTGCTCGTGCAGGCCGCTGTTCTCGGCCAGCGCCTCGGCCAGCTCCTCGCTGGTCCGCTGGTGCTTCTCGCTCTGCCGCCCGACCATCACGCCCGCGTAGATCATCGGCAGCATCACGCTGGCCAGCACCGACCACACCTGTCCCTCGACCTGCTGCACCAGCACCGACAGCACGGCCTGGGCGCCGACGCCGATGGCGATCCAGCGGGTCGGCAGCAGGTTGATCGCCTGGCCGAAGCCGATCGCCGCGAACAGCGAGAACCAGGAGTTGGTCCACAGCAGCGCGATGATCAGCGCCAGCAACACGACGTACTGGAGGACCGGCCAGCGCGGCATGCCCAGCCGGGTCCGCGTCAGCCACAGCGCGGTCACCCCGGCCACGGCCAGCGTGACCCAGCCGGGCTGGTGGTTTCCCAGCGGCACGGTCAGCGCCAGCACGGTGGACACGGCCAGCAGCACGTAGCCGCTGACCCAGAAGATCAGCCGGTCCCTCTCGGTCATGCCGTGCTACTCCCAGCGGAACAGCCGGGCCGAGGCCAGCCCGAACACCACCGTGATGGTAGCCATCACGGCCAGGTGCAACGGCTGCGGGAAGTCGCCGGCCCACGAGTCGCGGATGGCGGCCATGGTCGCGCCCAGCGGCGTGTAGTCGCCGATCTGGCCCAGGAACCCGGGCAGCGTCTCGCGCGGGGTGAACACGCCGCCGAGGAACATGCTGACGAAGAAAAGGAAACCGCCGACGCCGCCGGCGATCCGGGCCGTCGGCGCGATCGCGGCCACCAGCAGGCCGACCGAGAACAGCGACACACAGCCCAGCACGAAGGCGAGCGCGAAACCGAGCGGTTGTGCGGGCAGCGGGAAGCCGATGGCGGTGCCCGCGCCGATCACGACCGCGGCCAGCGCCACCGCGACCGTGCAGCTGACCAGCAACTGTCCGATCAGGACCTTGGACGGGTGCACGGGCGTGGTGTAGAGCCGGCGCAGGATGCCCTTCTCCCGGTAGCCGGCCAGGATCGACGGCATCAGGTTCAGCGACAGGACGGCCAGCGAGAACGAGATCGCCAGGCCCGGGAAGTAGGTGACGATCGGATCGTGCTCGGCCGGGTCGATCACCAGGCCGAAGGCCACGATGATCAGCAGCGGCAGGGCGAGCGTGGCCGCGACGGCGCTCGGTTCCCGCAGGTACAGGCGCAGTTCGCTGGCGGTGATGCGCATCTGGGCGCTCATCGGTCGGTCTCCTCGAAGATCGGTCGTGGGGTGGCGGCCGTCAGGGCGTCGCCCGGAGTTCCGCGCGATGAGACCCGGGTCGGGCCGTAGTGGTTCTGTGCGGCCGGTTGGTGGGCGGGCGGGCTTCAGTGCGCCTCTTCGACCTTGCGACCGGTCAGCGCGACGAAGGCGTCGTCCAGGCTGGCCTGCTCCACCCGCAGGTCGGCGGCCACGATCCGGTTGCGGGCCAGCACCGACGTGACGGCCTGGAGCAGGTCGCCGGTGCCGGACACCTCCAGCTGCGGGCCGACCTCGCGGATCGAGGTGACCTCGGGCAGGTCGCTGAGCAGGCCGTCGGGCACGGGCACGCTCGGCCGGAACCGGATGCGCTGCTCGACGGCCAGCGACGAGACCAGGCCGGCCGGCGTGTCCAGGGCGATCACCCGGCCGCGGTCGATGACGGCGACCCGGTCGCACAGCCGCTCGGCCTCGGCCATGAAGTGCGTGACGAGCAACACGGTGACGCCGCGGGCCCGGATGTCCTCGACCAGCCCCCAGGTGTCGCGGCGGGCCGCCGGGTCCAGGCCGGTGGTGAGCTCGTCGAGCACCGCGATCTCCGGCTTGCCGATCAGCGCCAGCGCGATGAACAGGCGCTGCTTCTGGCCGCCGGAGAGCTTGCCGAACGGGGCGTCGGCCTTCTCGGCCAGGCCCCAGTCGTCCAGCAGCTGCCGCCAGTCCATCGGGTCGGGGTAGAACGAGCCGTAGAGCTTCAGAGCCTCCTTGACCCGCATCTTCTCCGGCAGCTGGCTCTCCTGAAGCTGCACGCCGACGCGGCCGGTCAGCCGGTCGTGGTCGCGGTGCGGGTCCAGGCCGAGCACTCGGATCGAGCCGCCGTCGGCCACCCGCAGGCCGGAGACGCACTCCACGGTGGTGGTCTTGCCGGCCCCGTTCGGGCCGAGCACGCCGAAGATCTCGCCCTTCTGGACGGTGAACGACACGTCCTGCACGGCGACGTGATCCCGGTAACGCTTGTGGAGGTGCTCGATCTCGATGACGTCCATGGGACAAGCGTCGCTTGTGCGGCGCTGTCACGGGATCGACCGGGTGATCAGACCGGGGTCAACCGATCGGTGGATGGCGGGGTCGGCACAAGCGCTCACGTGGACTGTGCGAGGATCCCCGACTGAGATCCACTGGTGTCCCGAAAGGCGGAGGAGATGGTCGACCACTCGCGCGTGCCGCGACTGATCTTCGGGGTGGTCGGCGTGCTCATCGCCGTCATCGGCGTCGCCGGGCTGGTGCTCGGCCACGGCGGTTCGCTCGGCGACGCGACGCCGGACGTCACCTTCCTCGGCTTCGCGCTCAGCCCGCTGCACAGCCTGCTGCTGGTGATCTTCGGCGTGGTCGGCGTGATCACCTCGTTCGTGCGCAGGCTGACCGCGATCTGGGCGATGCTCCAGTTCGCCGTGTTCTCCGGCTTCTTCTGCTACGGCGTGGCCATCCCGGACTCGCTGGGCCTCAACCTCGCCGACCACATCCTGCACATCGTGGTCCTGAGCATCAGCGCCATGTGCGCGCTCATGGTCGCCGCCCCGTTCATGGGCTCCGACCGCCACTGACCTGACGCACGACGCGCCACGTGCACGGCCCGGCGGCCGCGCACGTGGCGTTCGCGTTGTCTGAGGCGCCGGGCCGCTACGGCGCGGCGGTCGGCGGTTGCTGGCTGGCCAGCGTGAACGTGGGGTTGCCCTGGTCGTCCACGGCGGCGTCGAGGATCTTGTCGTCCAGGTAGGCGGCGGCCGAGTCGTCGAGGAACAGTCGCGCGCCCTCACCGGAGATCACGCGGTCGGCGTCGTCCGGTTGGGGAGCCAGGGCGAGTGCGAGGCGGCCGTCCTGGTTGGCGATGCGCAGCCCGGTTCCCTCGGGCACGCCGTCGTCGCTGGTCAGGCTGCGCACGACCTCCACGGCGGTCGGCGTGAGCGTGAGCATGGAGTCTCCGTTCGACGTCGTTGGAGTTGAGCCAGCCACGCTAGCCGCGAGTTCCCGGCCGTGCAGCGCGACCGCCGGCCGTGTCCTTTGTGGACATCTGAACCCGGGTGGTCACAGCACTTGACGGCAACGGGAAATTTATTCCTGGTTTGTCGATCTTCCGAAGTGGGCATACCCGGGTCGGTGCGGGTGAACGACGTGGCCGCGCGCAGGTCGGGGGCGCGCGGCCACGTTCTCGTGTTTGGGCTCCGTGGCCGTGGGGTAGCTCCTCCGTTGAGGACGGAGGCGAGAAATTCATGACCAGTACAGCGAAGTTGGCTGTGGGCGCGACGATCGCCGCTGGGTGTGCCGTCTGGGCGTTGGCGGCGCCGGCTCAGGCCGCGCCGTCGGCCCCGTGTTCCGCGGCCGCGCGGGCCTGCGTCGACCTGTCGACGCACCAGGCGTGGCTGATGCGCGGCGGAGCCGTGACCTACGGACCGGTGCCGGCGATGCCCGGCATGGCGACCGCGCCGACGGATCCGGGCACATTCCGCGTGACGTTCAAGGATCTGCACCACCGCAGCACCATCTTCAACAACGCGCCGATGCCGTATTCGGTGTTCTTCAACGGCGGTGACGCCTTCCACCAGGGCAGTCTGAACGTGCCCTCGCACGGATGTGTGCACCTGTCGCCGAGCGCGGCCGCCCAGTTCTACGTTGCCCTGCAACCGGGTGACGTGGTTCAGGTAGTGTCGTGAGATGAGACGCGGGTGGCGCTGACAGCGCGCCACCCGCGTCTTTCCTGTTTACAGGCCCCGAGTCCGTTCGGCGTGCCGAGGCCGGTCGGGCCGTCGCTGCACTGCCCGGTGTCGCCCGAGACATCGGTGTCGCCGTCGCGGCACAGCCAGCAGGGACCGTCCACAGTGGCCGGTGCCGGCGCGATCACGCCGCCGCGCCACGTCAGCGACACGCGCTGGCCGGCCTTGAGGGGAAGGGTGCGCTCAAGGTTGTCGAGGTAGCTGCCGTTCGGGCTTGGGCGGCCGGCGCGGCGATGGCCGCGACAACCAGTGGGGCGACGGCAAAGCCGGCGGTCAGCCGGCGTCCGGTGAGACGCACGCGTGCACTCCGTCCTGAGGCGGTTGTTCGACCGCTCGGGCGGGGCGGAGCCGCTGGCGAGCCGACCCCCGTCTACGAGAGGCGACGCCGGCTCGTCAAGTCGGGGCCGGGTTCTTTCGGGCAGATATGGCCGTTCGGCATGATCAGTCGGGCCGAACCGGCCGCCGGCCGCTTGGCGACGGTCGCGGGCCGGTCGCCGCGCCGAGGCGTGATCCGGGCCGAAGTCAAGATCACCGCGGGCATCATGGAGCGATGGCTACACCGCAAGACGCCGAGAAACCGCCCCGAAAGACGATCTACCTGCACCGCCTGTTCGACCGCAGACAGCCCAGACAACCGCGCCGCGCCGAGGAGTCCGAGACGGTCAGCGACCGTGCGGCGCCACCAGCTGAGCGGGGCTGAGCAGCGTCGGGAACGGCTCGCACACCTCGACGATCTCGTCGCCGACCACGGACAGGATCTGGCTGTACACCCCGTCCCGCAGGGCCAGGCAGCGCAGTTCCGGCAGCGCCGGATCCACCAGCCAGTAGTTCGGGCAGCCCGCCTCCTGGTACTTGGCCCGCTTGAGTTTCAGGTCGACCAGCCGGGTGCTCGGCGACAGCACCTCCACCACCAGCTCCGGCACGCCGGCCAGATGCGTCGGGGTGAAGTCCTCGCGCCGGCCGATCACCACGTCCGGGATGAACACGGTGTTGTCGGACAGCACGACATCGACGGGGGCCGGCAGCACCTCCAGGTGCTCCGGGCAGTTCATCGTCAGCGCGATCAGCAGTCGCGCGACGATGCGCTGGTGCAATGGACGGGGCGACGGGCTCATGACGAGCGTCCCGTCCACGAGTTCGTAGCGGTGCCCATCATCTGGCATCGCCTCCAGGTCCGCCCGCGTCAGCGGCCTACCGTGGGGAAATGCAGGAACACTTCCCATGGTGAGCCTCCCCGTGCCGACGATCCACCCGCCCGGCAGCGTACCGGGGTCGGGAAGAGACGACTTCCACGCGAAATCCTCTTGAACCGGCGGAGTTCGGCGACCCGACCGGCACAGCGCCGGTCCTGGTTGCCGCGATGATCGCCGCCGCGCGCTGCGCACGGTAGCCGAATCGGCGGAAACCGTTGGGCCGCCCGGGGGCCTAGCGGCTGTCCGGGTGATTTTGCCGGCTATGCCCCAAACGGCCCACCGCCGCCCATCTGCGCTGGCTGATGGCGTTGCGCCAACAACACGGCCGTGTCACGGTCGGCTACCGCGCGAATCTCAAACCCCGACGGCCGAGTGAAAACTACGTGAGGGTCTTGCCTTTCGTTTCCGGCAGGGTGAGCACCACCACGAAGCTGATCACCGCGATCGCGGTGAGATACCAGAAGAACAGTGTGGACAGCCCGGCCGCGGCCAGCGCGTTGATCACCAGCGGCGCGGTGCCGCCCAGCAGCGCGACCGTGACGTTGTACCAGGCGCCGATGCCCAGGGCCCGGACCTCGGTCGGGAACAGCTCGCTCATCAGCGCCGGCGCGATGGAGGTCTGCGCCGTGTAGAGGCCCAGTCCCACGCAGAACACCACGATCAGGCCGCCCAGCCCGGGGCCGATCAGCGTCGACAGCGGGACGCTCAGCACCGCCGTCGCCGCGGTGAACACGAGCATCTGCGGTCTTCGGCCGAACCGATCAGCCAGTGCGCCGGCCGGGTACTGGAGCGCGACGAACAGCGCCGTGCCGATGGACAGCGCCAGGAACACGTCCTGGGCCGCCGCGTGCCGGCTTGTCACCGCGAACGGCGTCAGCGCGCTGAAGTACGTGTAGTAGACCAGCGTCGACACCGCCGTCGTGCCGACCAGCCAGCCCACCGCCTTCGGGTGATCCCGCAGGGTGGTGCGCAGCGGGTGCTGCACCCGGGTTTTGTTCTGCTGGAACGGTTCCGTCTCGTGCAGGGTGCTGCGCAGCACCAGGCCGACCAGGCCAAGCAGGCCGCCGACCACGAACGGGATCCGCCAGCCGTACTCGGTCAGCGCCTGGGTCGACATGGTGTGCGCCAACAGGTAGCCGAGGATCGAGGCCAGCAGCACCGCCGAACCCGTTGATATGTAGAAGAACGACGAGTAGCGGCCGCGGCGGTCCGGCGGGGCGATCTCCCCCAGGTAGGCCGAGGCGTTCGACACTTCACCGCCCAGTGACAACCCCTGGGCGATTCGCGCCAGCAGCAACAGGATCGGGGCCAGCCAGCCCGCCTGCGCGAAGCCCGGCAGCACGGCGATCAGCAGCGAGCCGCCGGCCATCAGCAGAATCGTGCCGATCATCGCCGGCTTGCGCCCCCGCACGTCCGCCCACCGGCCGAGCAGGTAGCCGCCCAGCGGTCGGAAGAAGAAGGCCAGCGCGTAGGTCGCGGCCGTGTTGATCTGGGCCAGCACGTCGTTGCCGGCCGGGAAGAACACCTTCGCGAAGTAGATGCTGAACGTCGCGTAGATCGTCCAGTCGTACCACTCGATGGCGTTGCCGACACTGGCCGCGACCAGCACGCGGACCGGGAGCCGGTGGCGGGTGCGCTGCTCGGTCATGCGCGAATGGTGCCACTTGCCGCTGGTCGCCGCTGGTTTCACAGTTGACGGAACGGGACTTTTCGGGACCGTTCGTTGACCGTTGGCGACGGTGGCCAGAAGTCTGTGAGTACCTGACGAACGGAGTTCTCCCGTGGACTTCATGGACCGGCGGACCCTGCTGCGCACGGCCGCGCTATCCGGCATCGCCCTGGGTGGCATGGCATTGGGCGCGGGGTCGGCGGCGGCCGTCACCGTGCCGACCATCACCGGCTGCGACACCTGGGGCGCGCGACCGCCGGCCGACCCGCTCACCGTGTTGCCGCACAAGCCGGTGCGGATCCTCGTGCACCACACCGACACGCCCAACAGCACCGACTACTCGCAGGCGCACGCGTACGCGCTGGCCCGGTCCATCCAGAACCACCACATGGACGACAACCACTGGAGCGACACCGGCCAGCACTTCACCAACACCCGCGGCGGATTCCTGTTGGAGGGCCGGCACAACAGCCTGTCCACGCTGCGCGGCGGCGCCGAGATCGTGCGGGCCGCGCACTGCCCTGGGCAGAACGACATCGCCATCGGCATCGAGAACGAGGGCAACTACATGGCCGTGGCGCCGCCGGCCAAGCTGTGGGACTCCCTGGTGACGCTGTGCGCCTACGTCTGCCACCAGTACTCGATCTCGCCCACCGCCATTCAGGGCCACCGCGACTACTACAACACCGACTGTCCCGGCGACGTGCTCTACACGATGCTGCCGCAGCTGCGCTCGGACGTCGCCGCGAAACTGGGAGGACAATCTTGAAGCCCCTGCTCGTCGCCGCCACCCTGCTGGCGCTGGCCGCCCCCGTCGCGATCGCCGCCCCCGCCACCGCCGCGCCGGCCGCCGCCACCTGTGCCAGCCCCGCCACCAGCAACCCGAAAACCTGCGCCCAGGCCGTTTCCTGGGCCAAGGCCCACGTCGGCGTCACCAGCTCCGACTACAACCACCGCTGCGACCACGTCGTCGCCCTCGCCTACGGCCGCTCCGCCAGCGGCCACGCCAGCGCCGCCGCCCACTGGAACGCCATGCCCTCGGCCTACAAGCACTCCGGCACCACCGTCCCCGCCGGCGGCCTGGCCTTCTTCAGCATCCCCGGCAGCACCTACGGCCACGTGATGATCTCCATCGGCAGCGGCAAGTTCGTCTCCAACGACATCGTCTCCGCCGGCAAGCTCAGCGAGACCACCATCGCCACCATCGAGAGCAAGTGGAGCGGCCACTACCTCGGCTGGTCCAACCCCTGGTTCTGACGGGCCGGCACGGTCAGGCTGAACACGATCACCGGCAGCACCAGCAGGCCGGCGGCCAGACTGAGGCCGGTGTAGGTGATCAGGGTCAGGACGACGCCGGACAGGGCGGCGCCGATCGCGCCGGCGAGGCTCATCAGCAGATCGGAGACGCCCTGCACGGCCGGGCGGCGGGCCAGTTCGACGGAGTCGGCGACCAGGGTGGAGCCGGCGACGGTGGACATCGACCAGCCGAGGCCGAGGGTGATCAGGGCGATGGTGACGACGGTCATGGAGTCGCCGGACAGAGCGGCGAGCAGCACGGCCAGCACGAGAATCGCCTGCCCGGCCAGGGCGGTGCGGACCCGGCCCACCCGGTCGGAGATCCAGCCCATCACCGGGGAAAGCGCATACATGCCGGCGATGTGCAGGCTGATCGTGAGGCCGACGATGGTCAGGGTGGCGCCGTGTTGCTGCATGTGCACCGGGGTCATGGCCATCAGCGACACCATGACGGCGTGCGAGAAGGCCACGGTGGCCACGCCGAACCGGGCCTGCGGCGAGGACTTGACGGCCGCCCAGCCGATGCGCAGGTTGCGGCCGCGAGAGCCGTTGCGGGCCAAGGGATCCGGGCGTAGGGCGACGAAGAGCACGACGGCGGCGACGCCGGCGGCGGCCGCGGAGAACACGAACGGACCGGACAGCGTGGGGATGCCGAGGAACTCGGCCACGGAAGCGCCCGGCCTGGTCAGGTTCGGCCCGGCCACCGCGCCGATCGTCGACGCCCACACCACCAGGGCCAGCGAGCGGCCGCGATGGCGTGGATCGGCCAGGTCGGTGGCGGCGAACCGGGACTGAAGATTGGCCGCGTTCCCCGCCCCCATCAACAGCATCGCCGGAAGTGTCAACGGAAACGAGCGGGCCACGGCGGCGGCGATCACGAGCACGGCTCCCAGCAACGACACCGCCCAGCCCAGGCTCAGCGCCAGCCGCCGGCCACGCGCGGCTGCGGCCCGGGCCAGCGGCAACGCCCATAACGCCGCCCCGAGCGTGCTCATCGTGGACGCGCTGCCCGACCACGCGGCCGAGCCGGACAGGTCGGCGGCCAGCACCGCGCCGACCGACACCGACGCGCCGGTCCCGATGCTGCCGGCGATCTGCGCGGCCACCAGAACGCCCAGAGTTCTCCGTTGCGACACATCGTGACTGTAGTTCTTTAACCGTACGCGCGTCTTGGTATTTGCCCGTTCGTCCTCATCTCGGCGCTGACTTGCCCGGCTTGGCGCGCGGGATCCGGTGTCGGGCCACCCCGACCACCACCGGCTGCACAGTCCATAGTGGACCGTCGAGCTTGTGGCGGCCGATGCCCACCGGCTCGGCCTCCTCGTCCCCGCGCCGCCGGGTCGGCGCGCCCTCGTAGCGCAGGCCGGGCAGCAGGTGCTCGTGCTTCATGATCACGCTGTGCGGCGCGACCGTGGTGTGCTCGCCGACCACCGCGCCGTACAACGGGACCGTGGCGTCGCCCAGCGTGGCGTGCGCGCCCACCTTGACGTGACCGATCTTGAGCACCCGGTCCTCGAAGGTGTGGGCCTGGAACATCGCGTTGACCGTCGCGCCGTCGCCGAACTCCAGCATGTCCGGGTCGACGATCTGGGCGAAACCCTCGCCCAGCGCCACCTTCCGGCCGATCTTGACGCCGATCCAGCGCAGGTAGATCGGCAGCAGCAGCGTGCCCTCCAGCGCCGACAGCGGCTTGCCGGCGATGAAACCCCAGGCCACGTAGAGGAAGTCCCACCGGCTGGCCCAGCACGACCACAGCGCGTGGGTGCCTTCCTTGACCCGGCCCAGCAGCGCCCACTTCATCGCCAGGATGGTCAGGCACAGGAACGCGCCGGTGA
The DNA here is from genome assembly GCF_044547355.1 of Kutzneria sp. NPDC052558. Taxonomy (NCBI): domain Bacteria; kingdom Bacillati; phylum Actinomycetota; class Actinomycetes; order Pseudonocardiales; family Pseudonocardiaceae; genus Kutzneria; species Kutzneria sp. NPDC052558. The sequence goes on along the minus strand of NZ_JBIUAG010000022.1, from coordinate 110,297 downwards.
GGAAGGTGACCGCGGGCACGCCGAGCAGCAGGAACGCCGGCATGTCCAGGTACTCGTCGGCCTTGCGCACGCCGACCGTCCACAGTGCCACCGCGGCCAGCGGCACCAGCGGCAGGGTGAACCGGAGCCACTCCCAGAAGTTCCGGTTGATCACGCGGATCAGCGAGGGCTCGTGGGTGAGCGACCGGTCGACGCTGATGATCTCCCGCTGCGGCAGCTCGAACGGCGGGTGACCGAACCAGGACGTGCCCGGCCGGACCAGCCGGTCGTCGGCGACGGTGGAGATGCCGATCAGGATGTCCGACGGCAGCCGCTGGCCGGCGGCGATCACCGCGTGGTTGCCGAGGAAGGTGTTGGTGCCCAACGACACCTCGGCCAGCGTCACGGTGCCGCGCTGCACCCGGGGCCCGCCGAGGTAGATGCCGTCGGCGAAGAACGTGTCGCCGTCGATGGCGATCAGCTCCGGGATCACGTCGATGATCGTGCTGATCTCGCAGTCCGGCCCCAGGCGCATGCCGGCCGCTCGCAGCCACACCGGCCAGAAGATGCCGCCGGACAGCCACTTTCCGGCCGAGTCGACCAGGCCGGTCTTCAACCACACCCGGATGTAGCCGAGGCTGTAGCGGTTGATCACGCCCGGCTGCACCGGCCCGAGCGCCCGCGACACGATCGCCTCCAGTGCCACCTCGTACACCAGCGCGAGGCACGCGCAGACGCCGATGATCACCAACAGCGCGACATGGTCGAACGGATTCTCCAGCGCCGTAAGGAGAGTCTCGTACGACAGGTCCAGACTGCCGGCCACGAAGGCGGCGATCAGCGCATACGGCAGGGCCAGCACCAGGCTCAGCACGTTGCGGCTGAGGATCATCGCCAGCCCGTGGGCCTTCGGCGAGAGCACCATGCCCTTTGTGGTCAGCGCCGGCGGATCCTCGGCCTGACCGGCCGGTTTGGCCGGCGCGCCGTCCCATCGTTCACCCTCGGGCACCGTGCTTCCGGTGGCCAGATGGGACAAGGCCGACAGCCACGCGTTGCGGCCCACACGGGCGTGCGGCCCGACGCCGGCCCGGATGTCGATCGTCGCGCCGCTGTCGATCGTCACCGGGCCGATCACCACCTGGCCCTGTTCCAGGTGCACCAGGCCGAGCAAGGCGTCCTGGCTGACGGTCACGTCGTCGCCGATGTCCAGCAGATCCCAGCCGCCCTGCTGGAGGTTGACGCCGCGGTGGATGTGCACGCGCTCGCCGACGCGCGCCCCCAGCTTGCGCAGCACGATCGACGTGTACTCGGTGCCGGCGATCGTGCCCCACGGGATGAACCGCATGAACTGCCGGACGAGCCAGATCCTGACGTGGAACGGACTCCACACCGGCGTGCGCACCGCGGTGTACTTCCCGATCAGCAATCGCTTGGCGCGCACCGCGATCTCGATGGACAGCGGCGTGATCGCCAGCCGGATGACGCTCAGCAGCACCGGCGTGAGGAAGACCAGCCCGCTCAGTCCGATGTGGTCGGACAGCCACGGGATCACCCAGAACACGCCGACATACGCGGCGATCGAGCCGATGGCCAGCTCCAGCGCCAGCCACAGCGCCTGCGCCACGGTCGCGCCGATCACGTCGACGGTGTGCCGTTCCCTTTGCTTGCCGGCGGATTCGGTGTCGGGCACGGCTCGACCCACCAGTTGGCCGACCGTGCGCGTCTCGTAGAGATCCCGCACGGTGATCGACGCGGTGGCGGGATTCGCACGCAGCTTGGTGATCAGCATCGCGCCGTTGAGCGAGCTGCCGCCGAGATCGGTGAAGAAGTCGTCGTCCGCGCCGGGCAGATCGGGCAGCTGAAGGACCGCCTGCACGGATTCGGCGATGAACAGCGTGATCGGGTCGGCCGGCGCGGAACCCGTGCCCGGCTTGCGTGAACGCTGCGACCTGAGCACTGGAAGCTCGCTGCGGCGCAGCTTTCCGCCCGCCGTGCGAGGAAGTTCGTCGATGACGCCGAAGGCGCCCGGCATCATGTAGGTCGGAAGAGCCTTGCGCAGCTCGGACTTGAGCTGGTCGACATGCGGCGGCTTGCGCGGATCGACCGGAACCACATGTGCGGCCAGCATTTCCGTCGCGCCCTCGCCCTGCACTCGGCAGGCGGCCTCGCGAATTCCGGGACAGCGGGCCAGGACCGCCTCGATCGCCTCCAGTTCGATGCGGTAGCCCCGCAGCTTCACCTGTGAGTCGATTCGGCCGTGATAGAAGAAAGTCCCGTTCGGCTCGGCGTGCACGAGATCGCCCGTGCGGTAGATCCGGCCCAGCTCAGGGTGATCGACGAACTTCGCCGCCGTCAGCTCCGGCTGGTTCAGATAGCCCACCGCCAGCCCGGCGCCGCCCATGCACAGCTCGCCTTTGTCGCCCGGGGCAACAGGTTCCAGCTTGTCGTCCAACGCCCAGGCCGACATGCCCGGCACCGGCTGGCCGATCGCCACCGGCTCGCCCGGCACGATGTCCTGGCGCATGCAGGTGACCGTGCACTCCGTCGGGCCGTAGCCGTTGACCATCCGACGGCCCAGCGACCAGCGCTCGGCGACATCTTCCGGCAGTGCCTCACCGCCGACGTACAGCAGCCGCAGGTGCAGCAGTTCCGTGCGTGGATCGGCACAACCCGTGGCACGCAACAACGTCGGCGGCGGGCACAGCACCGTGATGCGCTCGTTTCGCAGCCACGGCACCAGATCCGGACCGAGCCTCGCCGTCTCGTCGTCCATCGAGACCACTGTCGCGCCGGTGGCCAGCGCCATCCAGATCTCTTCGACCGAGGAGTCGTAGGCCGGTGAAGACCCTTGTGCCACACGGTCTCCCGGCCCGAGGTCGAACTCCGTCACGTCGCCGCCGACCAGGTTCGCCGCGCCGCGGTGGGGGATCATCACCCCCTTCGGCCGGCCCGTGCTGCCCGACGTGTAGATGATGTAGGCGACGTCCCCGGGGGCCGGCGGCTCCGGCAGCGGCAGTGCCGGCGTGGTCAGCGGCAGGTCGACGCGGATGATCGGGCCCGGGTAGCCGATCTGGGTCGCCCGCTCCGCCCCCGCCGCGTCGGTCAGCAGCGCCCGCGCCCGGGAGTCGCTGAGGATGTGCGTCACCTGGTCGTCCGGGAACGCCGGGTCCACGCACACGTACGCCGCCGCGGCCCTCAGGACCGCCAGCTGCGCCACGTACAGGCGGGGCGTGGTGCGGCCCAGCATGATCGCCGCCACCGATCCTCGGCCCACCGCCAGGTGCACCACGCCGGCCAGCAACTCCGACTCGTGCTTCAGCTCCGCGTACGTCAGCGTCTCGCGGTTCGGCCGGCTCGCCGCCGGCGGCACGTCCACCGCCGTGGCGTCCGGCCAGCGCTGCGCCGCCCTCGCCAGGAAGTCCGGCAGGATCGCCGGGTCAGCGGTGGACGACATTGACCATTGCCTGGAGGTGGTCGGCCAGCAGCGGGCGCAGTGCCTCGCGCTCCTCCGCCGTGCGGAACCGGAATCCCTGAATGCGGCCGAAGCAGCTGCTTTCCCCGCACCGGCAGTCGAAGGGCTCCGCCATCTCGTACTCGGTCGTGTCGTAGTGGAAGGTGATCTCCTGCCACCGCTCGATCGGCCGCAGCGCGAAGAACTCGCGGCCCCGGAGCTGGGCGTTCGGGGCGCAGCTGTGGTTGGTGAACCGCCAGAAGAAGCGGTCCATCATCTCCTCCGGCGCGTGCCCTCCCGGGAGGTCGAGGTGAATTCCCGTGCCCACCTGCACCGAATACCGGGTGGGCGCCTCCGTGACCTGTCCGTCCACCGCGAAAAGACGGCTCCCGATCGCGAATTCCCGCAATGCCACGAGCCGGAATTCCCCGCCCGCCCGCACGACCGCGAATCCGTCCCTGGTGTCCGTTGCTGTCATCGCCGGATCCTCCCTGGTAGTTTCCTGTGAGCACTACGTGGCGCGTCCACCTCCCGGTTCACCGGTGAGCAGGGGAAACATTCGGATATGTCGGACGATGCGATCGCTTTCGCCACCTTTCGCCAACACTCATCCGTCGGGACGCGGGTCAGGCGGATGGCAGGCCGAGGGCGGCGGCCGCGCCGGCCAGTCGGTGCACGCCGTCGATCAGGACCTCTGGGGGTGCGCCGGCGAAGGTGAGGCGGAGGTGGGCGGCGGGCGGGTCGGTGGCGTACCAGGGACGGCCGGCGGAGACGACGACGCCGTGGGCGGCCGCCGCCGAGGTGAGGGCGAGGTCGTCGAGGCCGTCGGGCAGGCGGACCCAGGCCTGCATGCCGCCGGAGGGGACGGTGACCGGGCGGAGTTGGGGGAGTTCGGTGGCCAGGGCGGTGAGAAGGGCGTCGCGACGGGCCTTGAGCGCGGGGCGGAGCGCCCGGAGGTGACGTTGCCAGGCTGGCGATGACAGCAGTTCTAGCGCTGCTAGCTGGAGCGGGCCGGCGACGAAGAAGTCGTCGAGGACCCGGGCGCTGCGGAGCCGGGCGCCGGCGGCGCCACGAGCGCCGATGGCGGCGACGCGAAGGCCGGGTGCGGCGCATTTGGTCAGCGAACGCAGGTAGATGACGTGGCCATGGACGTCCTCGGCGGCCAGCGGTGGCGGCGGAGTGCCGTCGATGACCATGTCGCGGGCGAAGTCGTCCTCGATCACGAACGCGCCGTGTTTCGCTAGCACTGATAGGACTTCTGGCCGACGCTCGCGCGACAGCACCGCGCCATGGGGATTGGCGTAGAGGGGCTGGCAGTAGAAGACCTTCGCGCCGGTGCGGGTGAAAGCGGCGTCGAGCAGATCGGGGCGTACGCCGTCGGAGTCCGCGGGCACCGCGACGACTTGCAGGCCCGAGCTGCGCGCAGTGGCGATCGCGCCCAGATATGTGGGTGCCTCGACCAGCACCGCGTCGCCCGGCGCGGCCAACGCCCGGAACGCCGTCGACAACGCCGCCTGGCCGCCCGGGCACACCACCATGTCCGCCGCCCGGAAAGCACCGCCCGCCTGGCGGGCGAACCACGCCCGGAGCTCCTCCCGGCCCTCGACCGGTCCCCGCGCCCACGCCTCCGGCCGCCGCGACGCCCGACCCAGCGCCGCCCCGAGGGCTGCCACCGGTTGCAGCTCCGGATCCAGGTAACCCCCGCTCAGCGGCACCATTTCCGGGCTGGGCATGGCCATCAGATCCCGCAGCGACTCCTCGCCCGGCGGCTTCGCCCCCAGCGCCACCGCCTGCCACTCCAGATCCGGCGCCTCGGGCTCCGCCCGCTTCCGGCCGGCGAAGGCCCCCTTGCTGGCCCGGACCTCGATAACGCCCTCGGTCTCCAGCCGGCGCATCGCGTGCTGCACCGTCACCGGCGACACCCGCAGCTCCTGCATGATCGCCCGTACCGACGGCAGCCGACCGCCCGGTCCCACGCCGTGAGCCGCGGCACGGAGCAGTCGGATAACACCCTGCTCTGCGTTATCCTCATTCATGAAAGTAGAGGATAACGTTACTGGCTCCAGTCGAGTAACGGCCGGGCCCCTGCTCGGCTCGCTCGGCGTGCTGGCCTTCAGCCTCTCCCTGCCCTTCACCAGGCTCGCCGTCGAGTCCCTCGACCCATGGTTCGTCGCATTCGGCCGCGCCGCCGGCGCCGGCATCCTCGCGGCCGGCTACTTGGCGTTATCCAGCCGCCGGCTTTCTTCCGGCAAGCCGGTGTCCACCGGCGCGGCGCGTCCGGTCTGGACTGGCGGCAGCCCATGGCCAACCGAGTCCGCCGGTGGCTCGCGGGCCGGTGGCGGGGTGTGGCCGACGACTGCCCAGTTTCGGCGGCTGGTGGTGGTGGCGATCGGTGTGGTGATCGGGTTTCCGTTGTTCACGTCGATCGCGCTGACGCAGGCGACGGCGGCGCACGGTGCGGTGGTTGTCGCGCTGCTGCCGGCGACGACCGCGGTCTTCGCGGTGGTGCGGGGCGGTGAACGGCCGTCGGCGATGTTCTGGCTGGCGGCCGGCGCGGGATTCGCGGCGGTGCTGGGGTTCGTGGCGGTGTCCGGCGGGATGGCCGGCGGCTTCCGCACCGCCGACCTGTGGTTCCTCGCCGCGGTTGTGGTCTGTGCCCTCGGTTACGCCGAGGGCGGCGCCCTCGCCCGCGAGCTGGGTGGTGCGCGGACGATCTGCTGGGCGCTCGTCCTGGCGTTGCCGGTGACTGTTCCGCTCGCCGTCGTCACGGCGCACGGACTGGCTGCCGTGGGGGTGACGGCGTGGCTGGGCTTCGCCTACCTCACGGTCATCTCGCAGTTCCTCGGCTTCTTCGCCTGGTACGCGGGGCTCGCCCGAGGCGGAGTGGCCCGGATCGGCCAGGTCCAGGCCTTGCAGCCGGTGCTGACGCTGACGTGGTCGGCATTGCTGCTGCACGAACACGTCGACATCGGCACGGTGCTGGTCGCCGTCATCGTGCTCGGCTGCGTGGTGATGACCCAGCGCGCCCGCTGACGGCCGGTCAGGCCGCCGGCACCGGAAGCGGGGCCGGCGGGCCGACGTAGCGGGCGGCGGGGCGGATGACCTTGCCGCCGCCGGCCTGCTCCAACACGTTCGCGGTCCAGCCGATGACCCGGCTGGCGGCGAATGTCGGCGTGAACATGGACCGCGGGATCCCGCACTGCTCCATCACGACGCCGGCGTAGAACTCGACGTTCGCGTACAGCTGCCGGCCCGGCTTGAGCTCGGCCAGGACGTCGACGATCCGCTGCTCCACGGTGACGGCGAACTCGGCCAGCTCCGGCGCGAAGCCCCGGGCCGCCAGGTCCAGCGCGATCTCCCGGAGCATCCGCGCCCGGGGATCCTCGGTCCGGTAGACGGCGTGGCCGAAGCCCATGATCCGGTCGTCCGCCGCGACCTTGCCGCGGGCCCAGGCGTCGATCTTGTCCGGGGAGCCGATCTCGTCGAGGCTGTCCAGCGCGCGGTCCGGAGCGCCGCCGTGCAGGGGGCCGACGAACGCGCCGATCGCGGCGGCGACGGCCGAGACGACGTCCGAGCCGGTGGACGCGACGACCCGGGCGGTGAACGTGGAGGCGTTGAAACCGTGGTCGACAGTGGCGACGAGGTAGCTCTGGACGGCGGAGACCTGGTTTTCGTCGGGAATCTCGCCGGTGACGGAGTACAGCCAGTTCGCCGCGGCCGACAAGTCCGCACGGGGTTCGAGCGGCGGCAGACCGGCGCGCAGGCGGTGCAGCGCGGCGAGGATCGTCGGCGTGACGGCGCTGACCAGCAGCGCGTCGGCCCGGCGGCGCGCCGGCGTCGCGTCCCAGACCGGCGGCAGGTCACGGGCGGCGGCGATCAGCGACAACGCCGTCCGCAGTCCGGCCAGCGGGGTGAACTTCGACCCGGCGCGGGCGATCGCCGGCAGCACCTCGCGGACCTCGTCGGGCAGCGGACGGAGCGCGGCGACGTGGTCGGCGAACTCGCGCCGCTCGTCGGCGTCGGGCAGTCGGCCCTCGACGAACAGGAACCAGACGTCCTCCAACGTCCGGGTCCGGGCCAGGTCGATCGCCGAATAGCCGCGGTAGTGATAGAAGCCCTCGGCGCCGCGCACGTCGCCCAGTTCGGTGGTGGTGACCACGACGTCACGTAGACCAGCCGGTACATCCATGACAACCTCCATCTCGACTGGTCCACTGTCGATTTGACAATCAACTATTGTCAATGTTGATACAGTCAAGATGAGTCGAGGAGTCGCTGGTCGTGGCGAGCGGGAGTGACGAGCGTTACCTGACCACCGCCGAGGTCGCGCGCCGGTTGGGCGTGAAGCCGGCGACCGTCTACGCCTACGCCAGCCGAGGCATGCTGCGCAGCACCCGGCGGCCCGGCCACCGCGGCAGCTTCTTCGCGCAGGACGAGATCGACGAGTTCCTCGCCAACGGCCGCGACGGCCGGCAGCCCTCCGGGGCCGTCGAGCGGATCCGCACCGAACTCACCCTGCTCGACGACGACCTGCTGTTCTACCGCGGCGTCAGTGTCGGCGAACTCGCGCTGACCGCCAGCTTCGAGGCCGTCGCCGGACTGCTCTGGACCGGCGAACTCGACAAGAACCGCGTTTTCCCCCACTACGGCGGTCTCGTCGACACCGTCCGCACGGCGCTGGCCGCCCTGCCGGCGGAAACCGGGACCATCGACGCGATGAGGGTGGCCGTCGCGGTTCTCGGCGCCGTCGATCCGCTCCGCTTCGACCTGTCCACCCCGGCCGTCGTCCGCGTCGGCCAGAAGTTGATCAGTGTGCTGGCCGACGCGCTCCCCGGCGGCCCGACCGGCGGGATCGGCATGGTCGGCCACAACGGAACGACCGATGGGAATGGGCGCGGCGCTGAGCGCGGCCTGACTGGCGGAATCGGAGCTGCTGGTGGAGCCGCGATGGTCGGCGAGGCTGGGGTTATCGGGAGCGGGGCGGCCGGTGGGGAGAGCGACGGCGGAGAGGGCGATCGTCGAGGAGGCGGCCATGGGGGCGACGGGCTTGCGCTGGTCACCCAGCGGCTGGCCGGGAAGCTGGGTGGGCGGCCGGTCGACATCGGGTTGCTGAACATCGCCCTGGTGCTTCTCGCCGACCACGACCTGGCGGCTTCGACGGTGGCGGCGAGGGTGGCGGCGAGTGCCCGGGCCCACCCGTATGCGGTGGTGTCGGCGGGGCTGGGGGCGGTGGACGGTCGGTATCACGGGGTGCAGAGCACGCTGGCCTATCGGTTCCTGGCGGAGGCGATGGACAACCCGCTGCGGGCGGTCGCGGAGAGGCAGCGGGCGGGCGGCATTCCGGGCTTCGGGCACAAGATCTACCGGGAGCACGACCCGAGGGCGGACGTGCTGCTGGGGTTGATGCGGGCGCATCCGGACGCGGCGAAGGTGATGCCGACGGTGGACATGGTGATCGTCGCGGCGGACTCGTTCCCGAACGTGGACCTGGCGTTGGCCGCGCTGATGCACGTCTACGGCCTGCGGCCGGACGCCGGGGAGACGATCTTCGCGCTGGCCCGCACGGCCGGCTGGCTGGCCCACGCGATCGAGGAGTACCGGGAACCGGGACTGAGGTTTCGACCACTCGGCGTGTACACCGGCGACCGTCCGGAGCGATGATCGGCCATGCGTTCCGCCAAGGACTTCTTCCGGCCGCTCGCGGTCGGCGCGCCGCAGCCGCTGCGGGAGATCCCGTTCCGGCCGTCCCGGATGATCCACTTCTTCGACCCCGGCAACGAGAAGATGGCCGCCAAGGCGCCGGACATCGCGTCCAAGGTGGACGTGCTGCTCGGCAACCTGGAGGACGCGGTCCGGGCCGACCGCAAGGAGGCCTCCCGCGCCGGCCTGGTCGCCATCGCCAAGGCCACCGACTTCGGGCGGACGCAGCTGTGGACCCGGGTCAACAGCCTGGACTCGCCGTGGGGCCTGGACGACCTGCTCACGCTTGTCACCGAGATCGGCGACAAGCTGGACGTGATCATGGTGCCGAAGGTGGAGGGCGCCGAGGACATCCACTACGTGGACCGGCTGCTCGCCCAGTTGGAGGCCAAGGCCGGCCTGACCAGGCCGATCCTGGTGCACGCCATCCTGGAGACGGCCCGCGGCGTCGCCAACGTGGAGGAGATCGCCGGCGCGAGCCCCCGCATGCAGGGCCTGTCGCTGGGCCCGGCCGACCTGGCGGCGAGCCGTCGGATGAAGACCACCCGGGTCGGCGGCGGCCACCCCGGCTACCTGGTGCGCACGGATCCGGTGGGCGACGACCTCGACAGCGGCCGGCAGACCTACCAGCAGGACCTCTGGCACTACACGGTCGCCCGCATGGTGGACGCCTGCGCGGCGCACGGGATCCTGCCGTACTACGGGCCGTTCGGCGACATCCGCGACGTGGTCGCCTGCGAGGACCAGTTCCGCAACGCCTTCCTGCTCGGCTGCGTCGGCGCGTGGAGCCTGCACCCGGTGCAGATCGACATCGCCCGCCGGGTGTTCTCGCCGTCGCCGGACGAGGTGGCGTGGGCCCGCAAGGTGATCGCCGCGATGGGCGACGGCACCGGCGCGGTCATGATCGACGGCAAGATGCAGGACGACGCCACCGTCAAGCAGTGCCGCGTGGTGGCGGAGCTGGCCGACGCGCTGGCGGAGCGCGATCCCGAGCTGGCCAAGGCGTATGCGGAGGCGACCAGTGAGTGACCTGCGACCGCGCCGGTCGGCGCTCTACATGCCGGGCGCCAACGAGCGTGCCCTGGAGAAGGCCAAGACGCTGGCGGCCGACGCGCTGATCCTGGATCTGGAGGACGCGGTCGCGCCGGACGCCAAGCCCGCGGCCCGCGAGCGGGTCTGCGCCGCGGTCGCCTCCGGCGAGTACGGCCACCGCGAGCTGACGATCCGGGTCAACGGCTGCGACACTCCTTGGCACGACGAGGATGTGCGCGCCGCCGCCAAGGTGGGCCCGGACGCCGTGGTGGTGCCGAAGGTCAACTCCGCCGCGGACGTGCATGTCGTGGAACGCCTGCTGGAGCAGGCAGGAGCGCCGGACCGCACGAAGATCTGGGCGATGGTGGAGTCGCCGGTGGCCATCCTGCACGCCAAGGAGATCGCCGCCGCCAGCAGCCGGCTGACCGTGTTGGTCATGGGCACCAACGACCTGGCCAAGGAGTTGCAGGCCCAGCACGTGCCCGGGCGGGCCCCGCTGCTGACCAGCCTGTCGCTGGTGTTGCTGGCCGCGCGGGCGTACGGCAAGCAGATCCTCGACGGCGTCTACAACGACGTGCGGGATCTCGACGGGTTCGCGGCGGAATGCCGGCAGGGCCGCGAGTTCGGCTTCGACGGCAAGACGCTGATCCACCCGGGCCAGCTGGAGCCGTGCAACCGGGCCTTCGCGCCGTCCGAGGCCGAGGTCGAGCGGTCCCGCCGGATCATCGCCGCGTTCGAGGAGGCCACCGCGCGCGGCGACGGCGTGGTCACCGTGGATGGGCGGATGATCGAGAACCTGCACGTCGACGACGCCCGCCGGCTGCTCGCGCTCGCCGACGCCGTCGGGGGGATCGGTTGAACGCCAGCAGCCACAGCACGCCGCCGAGGGCGAACCACGGATTCCACAGCACCAGGCTCCAGAACCGCTCCTCGGCGCTGACCTCGGCGATCCCGGTCAGCAGCAGGACCTCGATCACCAGGCCCCGGGCGAACAGGATGGCCCCGACGAACTGACCGACCCGCTGCCACGGGTGCCGGAGCAGGCAGAACGCCGCGCCGGCGCCCAGCAGCAGGGCCACGCCCCACAGTCCGAACAGGACGAACCAGAGCGGGCGACGCGCCGCGAGGTCCGGGCCGGCCGAGGCGGCCAGCCCGAGGCCTCCGCCGAGGGCCCAGTAGACGTGCAGCGCCGCGAACAGCGCGCACCAGCACGCCGCGATCTTCCCCCACATGTCCAGTGATGCTAGACGAGTTCGAGTTGTCTAGGTACGGTAGACAGATGCCGGTAGACCGGGACCTGTTGCGGGACGCCCGCGCGGCCGCCGACCAGTGGGCCGAGGCGCAGGAGCGCACCGAACTCGCCAAGGCCGACTACCACCACGCGGTGCGTCGGCTGCACCTGGCCGGGGCCTCCCTGCGGGAGATCGCCGAGGCGCTGGACATCAGCCACCAGCGGGTGCACCAGATGATCGACGAGGCCGGCGGCACCGAGGGGTGGAAGCCGCGGCTGAAGGTCGGCGACTGCTCGTTCTGCGGCGCGACCGCCGACGAGGTCGAGCGGCTCATCGCCGGCCCCGGGGTCTTCGTCTGCGACGGCTGTGTGCGCCGGTTCCGCGCCGAGCCGCCGCCGGTCTCCGCCGCCGGTGACTGCTCGTTCTGCGACCGCCCGGCCGCCGAGGACGGCTGGCTGGCCGAGGCCGCGGGAGCGCGCATCTGCGACCGCTGCCTGGAGTTCTGCGACGAGGTCCTGGCGACCCAGGTCTGAGCCGCCAGGTTCCTCGCCGTCACCGCTCGGCGACGCGGGTGGCGGTGTCGGCGCCGTTGCTCTTGGTCGCGACGACCGCGACGGTGTCGCCGTTGTGGACGTCGGTGATGGCGGATGCCTTGCCGGCCTTGCGGATCTTGGTGTCGGCGTCGACAGTGTAGGTGGCGGTGAAGCCGTCGTCGCTCTTGACGGTGAGCGAGGTGGGGCTGACCGACTGGACCTGGCCGCGCTGGACGTCGACGACGCGGTGGTTCTTGCCGCGCAAGGTGACCTCGCCGTGGGAGACACGGCCGAGCAGGGCGCGGTGGTGCTTGGCGGTGGAGGGCTGGGCGGCGGTCGGAGTGGTGGTGGTGGTGGGAGCGCTCACGGCGTAGGCGACGCCGCCGCTGGCGACGAGGGCGGCGACGGCCGCGCCGGTGATGAGCACGATCCTGGTTCTGCGGGTCATGAGCCCACTGTGGGCCACCAGGCTGAACCTGGCCTGAAACCTGCATGATCAACATTTCCGGGGCTGCACTAGGGTGTGCGCCGTGGCCGAGGTCGACTACTACGAACTGCTCGGGGTGTCTCGCGGCGCTTCCGCCGCCGAGGTGAAGTCGGCCTATCGTGCGCTGGCCAAGGTGATGCACCCCGACGCCGGCGGCACGGCCGGCACGTTCCGCATGCTCCAGCTCGCGTACGAGACGCTGACCGATCCGACCCGACGCGCCCGCTACGACCTCGGCGACGCCGACGAGCCGGCGCCGGCGCCGGCCGCCGCCCCGCGCGCGAGAAGACCGGCGCCGCGGCGGGATTTCGGCGACGACCCGAACTACGTGCCGAAGCTGCCGCGGATCGATCCCCGGGGCATTCCCTGGTGGGCCGGGGTGGATGTCGGCGCGCGGATCCGCTACGTGCCGCAGGTCGGCCCCGGTCACGCGCCGGTGGTGGTCGCCCTGGCCAGCCTGATCGTGTTGCTGTCCATCCTGTTGGCGATCAACCTGAGTCCCCTTTTACTGGCCGTCGTCCTGGTTCTGGTGGCCGGCACCGTGGTGGCGCTGGTTCAGATGGGCCGGGGTCTGCTGGCCGCCAAGCGCGAGCACCAGTCGTTCACGACGGAGATCGGCGCCAGCCGGTCGTTCGGCCTGCCGGGTGACCGGGCCGAGAAGCTCACCGCCGAGCTGCTGGCCAAGTACCTGACCCGGCTGCCGGGGGCGCGCATCTTCCACGGGCTCGGCCTGCCGGAGTCGGTGTTCGCCGACGTGGACCACGCCGTGCTGTGCGGGCATCGGCTGGTGCTCATCGAGTCGAAGCTGTGGCTGCCCGGGCATTACGAGGCCGACGAGACCGGCGCGATGTGGCGCAACGGCCATCCGTTCCGCGGCGGCGCGGTCCGGCTGGACGACTCCATCGACGCCTTCGCCGAGCTGCTGCCGGAAGTCGAGGTCCGGGGCGCGGTGCTGATCTACCCGAGCCGGGCCGGCGAGGTGACCACCGGCGATCCCGACGACGCGCTGGCCCCGCCGATGAGTCCGCACCGGTTCGTGGCGGAGCTGGGGCAGTGGCTGGCCGCCGATCCGTCCACTGTGGATCGTGACGTGTTCCGGGCCGTGCTGGACCGAGTGGTGTCCTGACCGAATTCGGTGTCGGCGGCCGCCGGTCGGGGCCTAGGCTCGGCCGATGTCCATCACCGCGGCCGATGTGGCCGACACCGTGCGGTTGACCGTCGCGACGCTGGGCGGGGCCCGCGACGCCGACTGGGAGGCCACGGCCGGGCCGCTGGCCTGGACCTGTTGGGAAACGGTCGAGCACATCGCCGACAACTTCTTCTTCCACGCCGCGCAGGTCGCCCCGGCGACGCCGGCCACCGACCGGACGGTGCCGTTCGCGTGGGACCGGCACCGCGCCGGCGGTCCGGGCCTGATCATCTTCGCCGACCGGGCCGCCGGGGTGGACGGCCTGCTGCGGGTCGTCGATTCGTGCGGGGGCATCCTGGTCTCCCTGGTGCGCACCACGCCGCCGACCGTCCGCGCGCACTACGACGACGGCCTGCTCGACGTGGCGGGCTTCGCCGCGATCACCATCGGCGAAACCCTGGTGCACATGGACGATGTCGCCCAAGGCCTCGGCATCGCCTGGACCCCGCCGGCCGACCTCTGCGACCGGCTGCTGACCCGGTTCTTCCCCGACGCGCCGACCGACACCGACCGCTGGGCCACCCTGCTCTGGGCGACCGGCCGGGGCGACCTGCCCGGCCACACCCGGGTCACGGAATGGGACTGGCTGGCCTAGCGAACACCGCGAGCCATGGCTTGGTAGGCCGGGCGCAGCAGGTCGACGACGCGCTCGCCGCGCAGTTGCAGGGGCAGGGGAGCCAGTTCGTCGAGCACGGCGTCGGGGCGGGCGCCGGCGGCCGGGCCGGCCGACGTGGCCGGCGGCCCCTGCATGCGCCAGAAACCCTTGACCGGCTGGGGTTCCTGGGCGACGCGGCGGAGATCGCCGAGGCGGGACAACAGCTCCTCGCGACCGCGGCCACGCCAGGCCAGGGCCTGGAAGGGATCCTGGTCGAACATCTCGGCCAGCAGGTGGCAGACGGCGGCCAGGTGCAGGCAGGGCATGTCCCACGTGTCGCAGGTGCAGTCCATGGCCAGCTCGCGCATGTCGTCCGGGAACAGGCGCAGGCCGAGGTCGGCGAACATCTCGTACGGGACCTCGCCGGCCAGCAGGCGGGCGGTGTAGAGGGCCTGGGAGACCAGGGCTTTCTCGACGGCCGTCCACTCGGCCTTGCTGAACGCCTTGATGCCGATGCGGCAGCGGTGGGTGCGGGAGCCGTCCTGCACCTGGGCGACGACCACGCTGGTGGACAACGACATGCTGAGCACCTGCCCGGCCCGGGCGGCCAGCCGGCCCTGGCGCAGCCGGGAAGCCATGCCGAGCGATTCCAACACGGCGACGAAGTGGGACCCGAGTCCGGTGGTCACGGTCGGCCTCCGGCGGGGGAAAAGAAGGTGGCGGAAGGGAGGATGGGGTGAGGCGCGGTGGGGCGAAGTGCGGCGGGGTAGGGCGCGGGGAGTGGCGGGGCGGGGCGGCGACCGTTATTCACCGACGGCCTCCGGGGCGAGGGTGATGAGGTCGCGCAGTTCGGTGGTGGACAGCTCGGTGAGCCAGCTCTCGCCGGCGCCGACGACGAGTTGGGCCAGGGCGCGCTTCTCGGCGATGACGCGGTCGATGCGTTCCTCCAGGGTGCCGACGCAGACGAACTTGCGGACCTGCACGTCGCGACGCTGGCCGATGCGGAAGGCGCGGTCGGTGGCCTGGTCCTCGACGGCGGGGTTCCACCAGCGGTCGAGGTGCACGACATGGTTGGCGGCGGTGAGGTTGAGGCCGGTGCCGCCGGCCTTCAGCGACACCAGCAGCACCGAGGGGCCGTCGTCGGACTGGAAGCGGGCGACGAGCTCGTCACGGGCGCGTTGCGGGGTGCCGCCGTGCAGGAACGGGACCTCGATGCCGAACCGCGACGACAGATGGCCGACGAGCATCCGTCCGAAGGAGACGAACTGGGTGAAGCACAGGACCTTGTCCCCGTCGGCCAGCACCTGCTCGACGATCTCCTCCAGCCGCGCGACCTTGCCGGAGCGGCCGGCCACCGGGGAGCCGTCGCCGATCAGCTGGGCCGGGTGGTTGCAGACCTGCTTGAGCTTGGTCATGGCCGCCAGCACGAGGCCTTTGCGTTTGATGCCACGGCTTTCCTTGATCCGGCCGAGCATGTCGTCGACGACGGCCTGGTACAGGGTGGCCTGCTCGACGGTGAGGTTGCACAGCTGCCTGACCTCGAACTTCTCCGGCAGGTCGTCGATGACGGAGCGGTCGGTCTTCAAGCGCCGCAACAGGAACGGCCCGGTGATGCGACGCAGCCGGGCGGCCGCCTCCTGGTCGCCGAAACGCTCGATCGGCACGGCGAACCGGGCCCGGAAGGTGTGCTCGGTGCGCAGCAGCCCGGGATTGAGGAAGTCCATCACCGACCACAGCTCGGCCAGCCGGTTCTCCACGGGCGTGCCGGTCAGCGCGACCCGACGCCGGGCCGGCAGCGCCCGAACCGCCTTGGCCTGCACGGACGAGCTGTTCTTGACGTACTGGGCCTCGTCGAGCACGACCCGGTCCCAGTCCACATCGGACAGAGTCGCCAGATCCCGGGCCGCCACGCCGTACGTGGTGACGACCAGATCGAAGGCGGCCAGCTCGGCGGCGGAAACCCGGTCCTCGCCGTGGTGGACGTGCACGGACAGCGTCGGCGCGAACCGCTCGGCCTCCCGCTGCCAGTTGCCGACCACGGACATCGGGCACACCACCAGCGTCGGCCCGCGCCCGGCGGTGGCCACGGCCAGGGCCAGCAGCTGCACGGTCTTGCCCAGCCCCATGTCGTCGGCCAGGCAGGCGCCGAGCCCGACCCGGTCCATCAGGCTCAGCCAGGCCAATCCCCGCTGCTGGTACGGCCGCAGGGTCGCCGCGAAGGACTCCGGCGGGTCCACGGGTTCGAGCCGTCTGTCGGCGTGCTCGGCCAGCAGCGCACCGAGCCAGCCCTCGGCGTGCACATCGGTGACCGGCAACGGCAGGTCGGCCTGCTCGGCCCACAGCACCTCGCCGGCGGTCATGGCGCCCCGACCGGATCGGCTCAGGTACGCCAGCCCGGCCGCCAAACGCTTGCCGTCCAGGTGCAGCCACCGTCCGCGCAGCCGCACCAGGGGCACCTTGGCGGCGGCCAGCGTCGCCATCTCCGCCTCGGTCAGCGGCTCGGATCCCAGCGCCAGCTGCCATTTGTAGTCGACGAGCAGATCGAGGCCCATGCCCCGTTCGCGGCCGACGGTCCCGATCGCCTGCGGGCTGCGCGCCGACAGCCGCAGGCCGAGATGCCCCCACCGGGCCGGCAGCAGCACCGCGAAGCCGGCCTGGGTCAGCAGCGGCGCGTCGAGCAGAAACGCATGGGCGCCATCGACATCCGTCCGCAGCTGCGACGGCTGGGACTGCCGCAGCAGCTGCTCCAGGCCCCGGTGCAGCCGGCTGGCCCGGCCGAGATCGGCCAGCAGCTGCGCCTGCGGGTCGTCGATCCACCGGTACAGCACGTCGTCGTTGCCGTGCCAGATCTGCCCGGCCGGCACCAGCACGCTGGGGTCGTCCACCGACTGCAACAGCACTTCCAGCAGCCAGAAGTCGTCGTCCTCCAGGTCGGGCGAGCTGAGCCGGAAACACGTGCGCACGGGGCTGTCCGAGGGCAGGCTGGCCCGCCACGCCGCCAACGGCCGGGCCAGGCCGGGAAACGACTTGGGCTCGCCGGTCAGCGCGGCCAGCCAGCGGTCCAGCTCGGTCCGGCCGCGACCGAGCCGCACGCCGGCCAGCCGCTGCCGCACCTCGTCATCCACCAGATGGTCCACAGTGGACGAAAGAACCGCGCCGGCGTCGGACTCCAACGACTCGGCCCGGCAGGCCGGCGGCATCGCCCCGGCCAGGGCGACGAACCGGGCCGAGTCCACCCCGGACAGCACCGCCCGCCACCGGGACCGCTCGTCCGGCACGACCCGGCCCCGGGACACCAGGTTCTCGGCGAACGCGGCGACGTCGGCCAGAAACCGCGCCGAGTCGCCGAGTTCGTCGGCCGGCAGCTCGGCCAGCGTCACGGCGTCGACCACGCCGACCGGCACCCGCCACGGCCGCAGCCGCTGCCCGTCGGACGGATCGGTCGAGGCCAGCGGCCCGGATTCGGTGGAGGGCAAGGTGATCGTGCGGACCGCGGCCTTGCCGTGCGGCGGCGGCACGGCGAACGGGTGCGTGTCGCCGTCGGCGGCCCGAGCCAGGGACGGGTCCTCCGCCCACAGCGCCGGCCCGTCCGGCCCGCACAAGCCGTGCAGCAGCAAGTCAGTCGCCCGCCAGCTTGGCCAGGATCCGGTCCAGCTCGGTCGCGTCCTGCTCGGACAGCGCCAGCAGCGGGGCCGGCGGCGCGTCGATGATCGCGGCGGCCTTGGCCGCCTCGGCCGCGCCGGCCGCGGTGACCGTCACGACCTTGCAGCGGCGGTCCTCGGGGTGCCGGCTGCGCTCGACCAGGCCCCGGTCCTCCAGGAAGTCCACCACCAGCGTGGTGTACGGCTTGTCGATGGCCAGCGTGTCGGTCAGCTCGCGCATCGTCAGCGGCCCCTCGGCCAGCCGGCGCAGGGCCTTGACCTTGATGAAGCTCATGTCCAGGGCCTGGCAGACCTCGGCCCGGCGGTCGTGCTTCTCCAGCACCAGCGCTCTCATCGCCCGCCAGGCCCGGGCCGCGGTCTGCGTGGTCATGGGGTGGTCACCGCGATCCTGGACTCCTCGCTGGAAAACGTCGCCGCCGCGGTGTCGGCGGTGCGCCGGGCCCAGCGGCTGGTGGTCAGGATACCCATGGCCAGCACCAGCCCGCCGCAGCCAGTCATGATCCACCAGCCCAGGTGGCTGGCCGGCGTGAAGCCGGTGGCGTACGGGCCGCTGATGTGCGAGGTGACGGCCGAGCCGATGATGGCCACGCCCAGCGCCGCGCCGAGCTGCCGGCTGGTCGAGGCCACCGCCGCCGCCACGCCGCCCTGCGCGCGGGGCATGCCGGAGACCGCGGTGTTGGTGATCGGCGCGTTGAGCGTGCCGAAGCCGATGCCGAACGCCACGTACGGGAGCAGCAGCAGCGGAATCGGCCAGTTCGCGTCCAGCTGGGTGAGCATCAGGCCGCTGGCGATGAGGCCGATGCCGGCGACGATCAGTGGCAGCCGGGCGCCACGGGAGGCCACGACCCGGCCGGACAGCGGCGCCAGGATCGCCGTGATGGCGGCCGACGGCAGCGAGAACAGGCCGGCCTCCAGCGGCGACATGCCGCGGACCTGCTGGAGGTAGAGGGCGTTGAGGAACAGGTAGCCCGACAGCGCGGCGAAGCCGCTGATGGCGATCAGGATGGTGCCCGAGAACGGGACGCTGCGGAAGAACCGCAGGTCGAGCAGCGGTTCCCGGCGGCGCGGCTCGTACACGGCCAAACCTAGCGCTGCTAGCGCCGCTAGCACGAAGCAACCGATGATCTCCGGCGAGCCCCAGCCGTGGCCCGGGCCCTCGATGATGCCGTAGGTCAGGCCGGCGAACAGCGCGATCACCAGCAGCTGCCCGACCGGGTCCAGCCGGCGCGGGCGCGGCGAGCGGGACTCGGGCACGAACCGGGCGGCCAGGACGATCGCGGCGAGGCACACCGGCACGTTGATCCAGAAGATCGACTGCCAGCCGGCGGTCTCCACCAGCGCGCCGCCGACCAGCGGGCCGAGCGCCATGCTCAGGCCGATCACGCCGCCCCACACGCCGATGGCCCTGGCCCGCTCCCGGTTGTCGGTGAAGGTGTTGGTGATGATCGACATCGCCACGGGGTTGAGCATCGAGCCGCCGACCGCCTGCACCATGCGGAAGACGATCAGCCAGCCGGCGCTGGGGGCCACGCTGCACAGCAGCGAGCCCAGGCCGAACAGGGTCAGGCCGGTCTGGAAGGTGCGGCGGCGGCCGACCCGGTCGGCGGTCGAGCCGGCCAGCATCAGCAGGCTGGCCAGCACCAGCACGTAGGCGTCGATGGTCCACTGGAGGCTGGAGATCGAGGCGTGCAGGTCACGCTGGATGGACGGCAGGGCCAGGTTCACGATCGTGTTGTCCAGGCCGACGATGAACAGGCTCATGCAGCAGATCGCCAGGATGAGTCGCCGCCGGCCACGGCTGAGCTCGGGCACCAGCGCCCCCTCAAGGTAGTTCTACGACTGTAATAATTATCAGCGTACAACTATTTTGGGCGACGCGGAACCGTGAGCCCGTTCACGGGCCCCGGTGGCCACCTCGGGACCGGTCCCGGGCGGGTTGCGCTACAACGGGCGGTGATGATGTCGTGAGGGGGACGGCGTGGTCGAGACCGGCTTACTGGCGCATTCGCTCGGCATTCAGTTGCACAACCGGGAATTCGCCACCCTGATGGCCAGGGGGACGCCGCTGCCCGCGTCCCGCACCGAGCGGTTGCGCACCACGGGGGCGTTGCGGCGCACCGACTTTCGCCAGGCGATCCGGATTCCGGTGGTGCAGGGCGAACGTCGGCGCGCGGACCGCAACCACGAGGTCGGTGTGGTCCTGATCCGCGCCCGTGACCTGCGGGCCGATCTACCTGAAGGCGCCGAGGTCGAGGTGACCTTCACCGTGGCCGCCGGGCTCGACGTGTCCGTTGCCGCGCCGGGCGTGCGGGTGCGGGCCGAGTTCGACTTCTCCCCGCCGCGGGCCCAGGCGCCCGAGGTGGTGGAGATTCTGTTGGTGGAGGCCCAGGAGCGGTTGGACGAGCTGCGGGCCAGTGGTTCGCCCGAGGCCGCAAGAGGCCTGGCGGCGCTGGAATCGAGCAACGCCATGGGGATCGCGTGGGAGGAGATGGTGGCGGCCCGGGCGGATCCGAGTGCGGCGTGGCGGGCCGAGGAGCGGTTGCGGGACATCCAGTCGTGGCTGGACGACATCGAGGACGCCGTCGGCATCACCCGGCAGGTCCACGACTTGCGGGAGCTGATCGGCGAAGCGGAACGCCTGTGTGTCGCCCATGGCGGGTCGAAGGAGCGGTTGCAGTTGGCCGCGCTGACCGTCCGGGCCCGCGCCGCCATCCGGAACCAGGATCCGGCGGCGGTGCGGACGCAGACCGAACGCGCCGTCGAGCTGGTGGTCGAGTTGGAACGGCGCGCGCCGGACTGGCCGGTCAAGCTGTTCTATGCCGCGCTGGGCAGCGTTCCCGCGTCCGGCGAGGCCACCCGGCTGATCACCGAGGGGGACCGGGCGGTGCGGGCCGGGGACATGCGTGCGCTGGCGGCGGTGAACCAACGGCTGCTGCGGCTGTGCGCGCCGCGGCCGCGCGCCGAGATGGCCGGCAGCATCGGTGTGGCCCGCTGAGCCCTGGGGCTGATCGGCTCAAGGGGGTTGCCTTCCCGCACCCGCCCGGCTTCCCTTGAGCCCCTCGAAGGCGTTCTCCCGTCCGGGTACGGTGCGGGGGAAGCCGAGACGCGTCGGAGGGGTCCTGATGTCGTTGGCCGGATATCCGGCGCGGGCGCCGAGTTTTCTGGGGCAGTTGCTGCGCCGGGGTGCGCCGGTGATCGCGGCGACGCCGAAGGACGTGCCCGATCTGGTGGTCGATCCGACGCCGGTGCCGGGCTGGCAGCGGATCTCGGCCATGTGCTCGGCCGAGAGCCAGTCGGAGCCGGACACGCTGATGGTCCGGGCCTGCCGGTACGTGGTGCTGGTGCCGATGGTGTACCGGTTCGTGGCGCTGCCGGTGATGCTGTTGCCGGTGCTGGGATCCGGTCACGTCGGCCTGGGCATCGCGGTGGGACTGCTGCTGTTCGTGGTGAACGCGGCAGCGATCGTGTGGGCGCTGCGGGTGCCGGGCGTGCTGAGCGAGTCCCTGCGGGCCCTGCTGATCACCGACGCGGCCGTCGCGATCGGGGCCAATCTCCTTGTCGGCTATGTGGATCCGGGGGCCTCGGCGCTGACGTGGACGCATCTGGTCGGCTCCGTGGCACTGTGGACGGTCGCCTGGGGAATCCCGTTCGGACTGGCGCTCGCGGCGCTGAGCGTGCCGGTGCAGGCGGCGGTGTCGGTGAACGTGATCACGTTGGCCGCCAACACCTTGCTGCTGGTCGTGACGATCGTGACCTCGACCGGCGCGCTGTTGTTGGTCGGCCTGGGCACCAGGCTGGCGCTGGGGCTGGGCATTCGGCGCGGACGGGAGGCCGAGGCGGCCAAGGTCCGGCGCGAACTGCACGACTCGGTGCTGCAAGCGTTGGAGGCCATGGCTTTGCCCGGAACCGGGGACGCCGAGCATGCGGCCGCCCGGCTGGCCGAGTTGCGGGGAATCGCCCGGGCCCAGGCGATGGAGCTGCGGCGGGGGCTGGCCGGCGAGCCGGATCTGCCCCAGCCGACCACGATCGGCGAGGATCTGGCCCTGCTGGCCACGGAAATGGCCCGCGAGGGGCTGCGGGCCCAGTTGGTGTTCGCCGACGTCGACGACAGCACGATGCCCGAGGCGCGGCGGCGGGCCGTCCGCGACGCGACTCGGGAAGCCTTGCGCAACACCATGAAGCACTCCGGCACCAACGAGGCCGTGCTGCGGATCGAGGAGCGGGACGGCGGCATCGCGGTGATCGCCCGCGACCACGGCAACGGCTTCAGCGACACGGACCGCCCGGCCGGCTTCGGCATCAGCGAGTCGATCACGGCCCGGCTGGCCGAGGTCGGCGGCCGCTCGCACGTCGACTCCCAGCCGGGGCGGGGAACACGGGTGACGCTGTGGGTGCCCCGGTGAGGACTGCCGCCGCGGTGCTGGTGGCGGTCGTGCTGGCGATGATCGTGGCCGTGCCGAGCGGGCACGCCGCCGGCTGCGCCACCTCGACCCAGGTCTACCAGGACGCGCCATCCTGGGCCCAGAAGCTGCTCGACCCGTCGCGGATCTGGTTGCTCACCAAGGGAACCGGGCAGACGGTGGCCGTCGTCGGCGCGGGTGTGGACGGCGCCAACCCGCAGTTCGGGGCCGGTCAGGTGTTGGCGTCCAACGACTTGGTGCCGCGCCCCGGCGGCGTGGCCGACTGCGACGGCCGTGGCACGTTCGCCGCCGGGATCATCGGCGCGCAGCCCGACGACCAGACGACGTTCGTCGGCTTGGCCCCGGGCGTGCGGCTGCTTCCCTTGCGCTACACCGCCGGGGCGGGTGACACCAACGCCGGCGACCCCGGGCGGCTGGCCGCCGCGATCACCCAGGCCGTGCACGCCGGGGCCGGCACGATCCTCGTCGACGTTCCGACCACTGTGGACAGTCCGGCGCTGGACGACGCCGTGAGCGCGGCCTTGGCCGCCGGCTCGGTGATCGTGTCGCCTGCGGTCGGCGCCCAGGCCGGCGCGGTCAGCTACCCGACGGCGTTGCCGGGCGTGCTGGGCGTCGGCGCTTCCGACGAGAACGGCGCGGCCGTGCAGACGGAATCCGGCGACTACATCGACATCGCCGCCCCCGGGGCCGACCTGGTCAGCACTTCGGCCGGCGGCTTCGGACATGCCTGGCCCATCAAGGATCCGGCCGCGGCCGCCGCCTATGTCGCCGGCACTGTGGCGTTGCTGCGGGCGTATCGGCCGACGGCGACGCCCGCGCAGATCGTGAACCGGTTGACCCTCACCGCCTCCCGGGCTGCCGGCGGCGGCCGGGATTCCCGACTGGGCTGGGGAATCGTCGACGCCTACGCCGCGGTCGCCTCGCAGCTGCCGCTGACCACGCCCGGGCCCGACGCCGCGCCCGCGACCGCGTCCGTGCCGAATCTGGCGCCCGCCGCCGCGCCCGCCCAGCCGCCGCTGAACGCCCTGGTCGGCGGGCTGGCGTTGGGCGGGGTCGGGTTGGCGGCGCTGGCCGGGTTGATCACCGTGACCATCCGGCGGGGCCGGGCCCGGGGCTGGAAGGTCAGCTCCTGAGCACCGTCGCCAGCAGCGTGTCGGCGAGCCAGGCCCGGTAGCGGTCCGACGACCAGCCCTGATCCCGCCGCAGCAGGTGATGCACGTGCGGCGAGCACAGGGTGTGCAGCTGCGTCGCGGCCGTCTCGGCGTCCAGGTGGTCCCGCAGCAGGCCGTTGTCGGCCCAGGCCCGGGCCAGCCTCAGCATGTTCGCCTTGTTGGCGGCCGAACTCCGTTCGCAGAACTCCCGCATGTCGGCGTCCGCGCCGGAGGACTCGATCGCCGCCATGATCAGGTCGCCGGCCCGGTCCAGCAGCGCCGTGCCGAAGCCGACCATCAGCTGGACGGCTCGGCGGGGATCCCGCTCGGTGAACAGGTCGGTGAAGGCGGCCCGGTCGGCCACCGGCACCGGCCGGTCGTCGCCCACCGTCGCGATGTTCACGACCTCGTTGAACAGCGCGGTCTTGGTGGGGAAGGCGGTGTAGACCGTGCGCTCGGCCACGCCGGCCTCCGCGGCGACCTGGCGCATGGTCGTCGCGGTCACGCCGCGGGTCTCGAACAGCCGCTTGGCCGCCGCCCGGATCAGCTGCCTGGTCTGCTCGGCCGACTCCGCGCGGCGGCGGGACTGGTAGGGGCGCTTGACGTCGTCGCTCATCGAGATGCATCCTAGCAGCTATCAATGCAGTGCCGCTGCATCGAATGCGGGGAGGGGCCACATGCCGCAGCTCACGGGCATCCACCACATCAAGTTCCCGGTCAGCGACCTGGAAGCCAGCCGCGCCTGGTACGAAAAGGTCTTCGGCTTCGAGGTCACCATCGAGTTCCCCGACGAGCAGGGCGTGGTCCGCGGCCTCGCCGGCACCGCCGCCGGCCTGGGCGAGGTCGGCCTCGCGCTACGGGAGAACCCGGCCGTCGCCGCCGGCATCCGGGGCTTCGACCCGGTCAGCTTCGGCATCCCCGACCGCGCCGCCGCCGAGGAATGGGCTGCCCATCTGGATGGTCTGGGCATCGAGCACTCGCCGGTGATCGACGCGACCATCGGCTGGATCCTGGTCTTCCACGACCCCGACGGCACCGAGATCCACCTCTACAGCTTCGCCGCCCACGGCATCGACCAGTCCGGCCGCAAGGGGTACGGCCGGACGACGATCCGGGCGTAGCGGCGGGGTTTCCCTCCGGCCTGGCCGGGGGTGTGGGGCCGACCGTCGGGGGAGGGCCCCACGCCGACGGGCCCCGGCGATGTCGCCGGGGCCCGTCAGCCATGGGTCAGGGGCCGCAGGTGTTGGGGGTCCAGTTGCCCCACTGGTGCGACCGCAGGAAGCTGCCGCCGCCCGAGACGTTCCAGGCGGTGCCCTGCGGGGCGCAGTAGAGCAGGCTGGTGTAGTTGGCGCCGGCGTAGAGCTTCACGCCGCGGAAGCTCGTGCTGGTGCCGTTGTTGAAGTACGACTGGACCCGGGACGTGCCGGACCAGGAGCACCGGATGGAGCCGGATTGCCAGTCCGGGTCGGCGACGCTCCACGCGCAGCGCGACCCGGTGCCGTTCAGGCCGGTCCACGCGCAGAAGTCGCCGGCGGAGCATTCCCAGGCCAGCGGCGACATCGCCTGCTGGGCCGTCACATTCTGGACGGCGGGGGTCGATTCGGCGGCCGAGGCGTTGCCCACGAGCAACACCAGCGTCGCCAGCGCGGCCAGCGCCACGGCCGCGATCCTCTTCAATGCCATGCCTTGCCTCCCCTTGGCAGTCATCGGTCGGACAACCCGATCCTCCGCGCGCCGCAGGCCGACCGGCCATGCCTTTGCGGCTACGCGGAAAAGCCCTGGCCGGCGGCCGGATACGGGACGGCGTCATCGGCTGTCTGCCGCCTAACACGGCGTCGGCCGGATCCGATGGACGGGGTGAGGACGGGGGGAAACCGTGCTGCGCGTGCACTTCACGGCCGAGGACCTGGGGCGGATCCGACTGGCCACGGCGGCGGATCCGTTGTGGGAGATGGTGTTCAGCCGGTACCGGTTGGGCGAGCGGGACAAGGGTGTGATGTTCCGACCATGGGCCCGCTGGGTGCGCCGTGAGGTCGACAGCCGGGCGATCGGGCCGGGGCTGCGGGTGCTGACCGGCTTGGCCCCGTTGGGGCCGTACTTCCCGGATTTCCTTACCCCACCGGAAGGTTCGCTCGGCCTGGAGCCGGCGATCGACGCCATCCTCGGCACACCCCGCCGGCGTCTGCGGTCGGAGCTACAGCTGCTGTCGACGGCCGCCGCGCTGCCGCCCTGGGCTTCAGCGCTGGCCGAAGGCGACCAGGAGTTGTTGGCGGACATCGGACACTCGCTGCGGCGCTATCACCGGGCGGCGATCGAGCCGTACGCCGACACCATCGCGGCGGCGGTCGAGGCGGACCTCGCCTACCGGTCGCGGGCCCTGCTCTGCGGCGGCGTGGCCGGGCTGCTCGACAGCATGCGGCCGCTGATGTGGTGGCGGCCGCCGGTGCTGGAGATCCGCTACGACATCCTCGAACGCGATCTGCACCTCAACGGGCGAGGCCTGGTGCTGGTGCCGTCCTACTTCTGCCGCCGCACTCCCGTCGCCTTCGCCGATCCCCTGCTGCCGCCGACCGTGGCCTATCCGATCAACCACCAGCACACGTGGATCTACCAGGTGGCCGCCGGCCAGGAACCCGATCGCGCGCTGGCCGGCCTGCTCGGCCCGACCCGGGCCCGGGTGCTGGCCGCCATCGGCGGCGGCGCGACGACGACCGAGCTGGCCGACCGCCTCCGCGTCGCCGCGTCCTCGATCAGCCGCCACACCACCGTTCTCCGCGAGGCCGGCGTGATCACCACCCGTCGTCAGGGCCTGTCCGTTCTGCACACGGTCACGCCGCTCGGCTCGGCCATGCTGCGCCACCGGGACCGGGATCAGGCCAGCAAAGCCTGATAGGAGCCGGCCACCTGGGTGTCGCCCTGCTGGTAGTTGGCCGAACTCGACTGGACACCGGTGGCCAGCGCGGAAGTCCGGTTGAGCTGTGCCGTGATCCGCGATGCCAGCGATTCCATCAGCGCGGCATGGACTTCGGCGGCCTGCTGGGACTGCGGCAGGCCGCCGAAGGCGGGAGAGGTCGGCCCGGGGGCGCCGACCTCTCCCTGCACGGAACGCAGCCTTTGGGCCTGCGCGACGAGTTCGGCCGCCACCTGGTCCAGGGCGCGTGGGACGGCCCGGAACGAGGTGGGGGCGGCGGTCGTGGGGGCGCCAGTGACCTGTCGGCTGGCTGCACGGGCCTGGTTGAGGTAGTTCCGGTACGCCCCGTTGGTGTACGTCGACCACGGCCGGAAGTTGCTGCCCTGGTGGGAGATGGCGTACGCGTGCCGGGCGTTGACGGCCGGGTCGGCGTTGGCCTGCGCGTTGCGCAGGGCCTGCTCGGCGGCGGTGCCGTGGCCCGGGTTGAGCGACCGGATCTGCCACAGCCCGACCGACGGGCCCCAGGTCCCGGTCTGGAGGTTGGCGTCGCCGTGAATGCCGGTGTCGCCATGGGATTCGGCCAGCGCGACGGCGACCGCGGTGTTCAGCGACTCGCCGCGGAAGCCGGCGTCGTAGGCGTGCTGGGCGATCTGGCGCGCGCTGATCGTCGGCATCTCAGAGGTCCTCGCCGATCACCGACGGCGCGACGGCCGACGATTCGCCCCACACGTCCTCGGTCTCCACCAGCCACGGCGGAATCCGCCGGCCACCGCCCATGTCCCCGGCGCCGGCCCCGTTCATCGGCATCATGGGCATCATCGGCGCCATGGCCTTGCCGGCCGCGGTGTCGGCGACGGCCGCGCCCAGCGCCCCGCCGGCGATGTCGGCCGCCGGCCCGGAACCGCCGGACACCATGCTGGCGTCGGCCGTCGGCACGGAACCCGTTGCCCCGCCGCCGATTCCGCCACCGCCGCCGATGCCGCCGGGCAGCTTGCCGCTGAACGAGCCCGATCCGGCCGTGTCGCCGAGCTTGGCCCCGGCGGCAATGGTCGGCTTCTCGTCGGCCTTGGGCTTCGCGAAACCCGGCACCTTCGGCATGATCGAGCCGAACCGCCCGAACGCCGCCGCCGACGCGGCGGCCAGGCCGGCGGTGAACATGCCGCCGAACAAGGGAGAACTGGTCGGCTGCTGGCCCGGAGCCGCCACGCCGCCGGCCGGCAGCGTGGTCGTGGCGCCGGTGGCGATGTTCACCCACGACGTGGAGCCGGTCGACACGATCGGCGTGGCCGCGGATCCGTTGTCGGACTGGGTGGTCGTCGGCGTCGAGCCGGTGGGCGCCTGCTCGGCGTTGGGAGACGGCGGAATCGAGTTCTGCGCGGTGGTGTAGTCGCCGGCCAGCGCCTGCATCACCATCACGGCCTCGGCGTGCGCGGCGTTGGACGCGGCGGCGGCCTGTTGCTGGTCGCGCACCTGCGCGACGGCCGCCGCCTGCTGTTGCTGCATCTGGGCCACCACCTGCGGCGGAGTGTCGGCCTGCACCTGGATCTGAGTGGTGGCAAGGCTCATCACCGACGGCGACACCTGCGGCACGGTCACCGGCTTGGGCATCTTGGCCCGCGCGGTGACCAGCGCCTCGCCGGCGTCGTGGGTCAGGTCGCGCATGGCGAACGCGGTGTCGGCGACCTTGCGGATGCCGTCGGCCAGGTCGCTGATCATCGACTGGTACTGCTTCGCCGCGCCGCCCTGCCACTTGTCCTGGAAGCCCGACAGCTGCTTGCCGAGGTCGTTGGCCTTGTCGTGCAGGCCCTTGCCGGTCGAGTCCCAGATGTCGGCCGCCTCGGTGACGGTGTCCGGGTCGCTGGCGAACAGCATCGTGTAGAGCTGTTCGTGGCTGTACTGCGCGAAATTCGTGTGCGGGGTCATGTCCATGTCGCGTCACCCTGATCCGCGTAACCCGAGGTCACCTGCATCCCGCTGGCGAGATCGCTGTCGAGCTGCTCGTAGCCGGAGGCCACGGTTTTGGTCACGTTCTCGGCGAAGTCGATCGCTTGGCGCACCTGGTCCAGCAGTCCGTGCATCTCCGCGACCGCCGCCTTGGTGCGCGTCGCCAGCCCCAGCGCCTCGCCGAACTCGCCCAGCAGCACCGGGGCCCCGGCCAGCTGTGTGAGCTGGTCCATCGGGCCGCCCATGCCGTCCAGCTGGGTCTGCAACTCGCGGGCGAAGTCCGTCAACGACTCCAGGTGGACGGAGAACGACTGGTCCCACATCCCTGGTCAGCTCCCCAGATAGTCATGGCGACGGCGGCGGCCCGGCCCCACCGGCCGGACCACCGCCGCCGGGGGTCACGCGAAGTACTGCGTGTTCTTGTTCTCCAGCGCCAGCTGGAGGTCGTGCGCCTCCATCACCTTGCCGCCGAACTGGCCGACGATGGTGGCGATGTCGTTGGTGGCGTTGCGCAGCCGCGTCTCGGCCTGCTCGGCCGCCTGGCCGGCGGCGCTGCCCGAGGCGTACCAGGTGGCCTTGATCGGCTGCAGCGCGGTGTGCAGCTGGTCCAGGTACTCCTGCAACGCCTTGGCCTTGGCGGCCAGGGTCTGCGAGCTGACTTGCAGGGCCGCGAAGTCGACGCTGATCTGGTCGGCGGTCATCGTGTGCTCCCTTGGGTCAGGCCAGCGAGCCGCCGGTCAGGCGGCCGAAGACCGCGCCGCCGGCGTCGACGTTGTTGGACAGGCTGGTCAGGCTCTGGGCGACCGTGCTGTCACCGCTGCCGTAGTTGTGGAAGCTCTGGTTGACCAGGTTGGACATGGTGTCCAGCTCGGTGCTCGCCGTCCGCATCTTGTCCTGGAGCTGGGTGTGCAGCTGCCAGAACGCGGTGGCCTGGCTGCCCTGGTAGTGGCTCAGCGCCGAGACCAGGTCGTTCTCCAGGTCCGACATGGTCTTCTTGGCGTTCGCCGCGCACTCCTCGAAACCCTGGACCGCTCGCGTCATCGCCGCTGCGTCGGCCTTGAAGCCGGGGCTGCTCACGGGCCACCTCCTCTCGCTCGACTGCTCGTCGCCGACAACGCTAGAAACCTTGAGGGTTCGAGCAAACGGCACAACTGCCAGTCACAGTGACGGCACAATTACCCGCAGGCGCGCCTCAGCAGGGCTTGACGTAGACGATCCAGCTCCACCCGATGTCGCCGTCCTGGCTGTACGCGCCGGGAGTCGCGGCCCCCACGACGCCGTCGCCGTCCTTGAAGACGGCCGAGGTGCCGCGGGTCTGGTTGTTGATCCACGAGCCCCGGCCGCCCCACGGCATGTAGTAGTTCTGGCAGTAGTACATGTCGATCACGTCGTCGGGCAGCCCGCCGACGAAGTTCTGGTAGCGGTACGCGCAGAAGTGCTTGTAGGCACAGGTGTAGGCGGGGCTGTTCGGCGCGAGCAGGTGAACCGTGGCGCCATCCAGGTCGATCTGGTCGGGCGCCACCTGCACACCGCCCATGGTCGCCAGGTAGTAGTCGGCGCGGGCCTGGAGCTGTTGGGCCTGCGCGGCGGGAATCGCGCCCGCGGCGGAAGCCGGCACGGCAAGTGCCATCGTGGCCGCGAGCGCGGCGGCGGCGATGAGCCCCGTTCTCCGGGCATAGCTGATCAATGACACGGCAGTCCTCCCCTGATGTGGTCGCGGAGGACACTGCGGAACAGTTGCGCGCCCTCCCCGACACGCGACTGGTGCCCCACCACGGTCCTCCCGCCACCCTCCGGCCGGATCCGCCGAACGAGTGCGGACACCTGATTTGCCGCCTACCCCGACAGCGCCACCTGCACCAGGGAGGTCCGGGCCCGCCGACGGACCAGCTGGCCGCGGCCGGGCGGCTGGGGGGAGGGTTTCGCGTCGCCCAACAGGATTCCCTCCTCCTTGGCGCCGGACAGCACGATGCCGGGGGAGCCGAGTTCGCGGACGCGTTGGATCAACGGCTCGAACAGGGCGCGGGAGGCGCCGCCGCTGGCCCTTGCGATGATCAGGTGCAACCCCACGTCCCGCGCCTGGGGCAGGAAATCGAGCAAGGGGGCCAAGGGATTGCTGCCGGGGTTGGCGACGAGCTCGTAGTCGTCGACGAGCACGAACAGCTCGGGACCGGTCCACCAGCTGCGTTCCCGCAGCTGCTCGACGGTGACCTCGGGCCCGGGCAGGCGGGTGCGCATGGCGGCGGCAGCCTCGGAAACCAGGCCGGTCAAGGCGTTCTCGGCGCCGGCGTAGCCGAGCAGGTGCGGACCGGTCACGGCGTCGAGCAGGCCGCGCCGGTAGTCCACGACGATGATCGCGGCCTCGTTCGGGGTGTGCCGGGCGGTGATGCCCTTGGCGATGGTGCGCAACAGGTTCGTCTTGCCCGACTCGACGTCGCCGAAGGCCAGGAAGTGCGGTTCGGCGGCGAAGTCGAGGCGCACGGGCTTGAGATCGGCCTCGTCGAGGCCCAGCGGCACGGCCTTGCCGTCGCCGGCGGAGACCTCGGCCAACGGAACCTCCCGCGGCAGCAGGCGAACCGGCGGAGCGGGCGGACGGGACCAGGCCTTGGACACGGCCTCGACGAACGAAGTTGTGCCGGAGGCAAGGGAACCCGGGCGCTGATCACCGTCCACCCTGGGCAGTGCGGTGAGGAAGTGCAGCTTGTCCTTGGTGAGGCCGCGCCCCGGCGCCCCGGCCGGCACGTTCTGCGCGGCCCGGCGGTCGATCGAGGAGTCGGCGGGATCGCCCAGCCGCAGCTCGAACCGGGTGCCGGCGGCGTCGCGCAGCTGCGGCCGCACGCCCATCCACCAGTTGGCCGAGACGATCACGTGGATGCCGAAGCCCAGGCCGCGGGCGGCCAGGCCGATCACGGCCTGCTCCAGGGCTTCCTGCTCCTCGCGCAGCGTGGCCCAGCCGTCCACGACCAGGAACACGTCGCCGAACTCGCGGCCGTCGGCGCTCTCGGTGAACTCGGCCCGCCGCTGCCGGAACGTGGTGATCGAGTCGATTCCGTTGGCGGTGAAGAAGAGTTCCCGTTCGGCCAGCAGGGTCGTGACCTCGGCGACGACCCGGCGGCAGCGCTCGGGCTCGCGGCGGGTGGCGTAGCCGGAGGTGTGCGGCAGGCCGGCGATCGGCCGCAGCGCGCCGCCGCCCATGTCCAGCACGAAGAACTGGGCCTCGGCCGGGGTGTGGGTCAGCGCCAGGACGCCGATCAGCGTGCGCAGCAACGTGCTTTTGCCGCTCTGGGGCGCGCCGACCACGATCGCGTTGCCGGCGGCCCCGGACAGGTCGGCCCACAGCAGGTCCCGCCGCTGCTCGAACGGCTTGTCCACGATGGCGATCGGCACGATCAGCCGGCCGTTGCCGCCCCAGCCGACCGGGCCCAGCCCGCGCTCGGGATCCACGCCCAGCGGCGGCATCAGCTGGTCAAGGGTCGGCGGCTCGCCCAGCGGCGGCAGCCAGATCTGGTGCGCGTCGGGTCCCTTGCCCTGCAAGCGTTCCACGATCGTGCCCATGATCGTCTCGCCGGTGCCGGGCTGCTCGGGCGCGGCCGGCTCGACGGTGATCTCGGGGATCGGCGTCGGGGCCAGCGTGAACGGCAACACCGATCGGACCTGCGCCGGCCCGGCCTCGACCACCCCGCGCGGCGGCAGATCGCCGGACACGAACGCGGCCTTGAACCTGATCAGCGTTTCCGTGTCCACACGGAGATAACCCGAACCGGGCACCGGCGGCAGCTGGTGCGCGTCGGCGACACCCAGCACGGACCGGCTTTCCGAGGCGGAGAACGTGCGCAGGCCGACCCGATAGGACAGGTGCGAGTCGAGGCCGCGCAGCCGGCCCTCCTCCAGTCGTTGCGAGGCAAGGAGAAGGTGGATGCCGAGGCTGCGGCCGAGTCGGCCGATCATGACGAACAGGTCGATGAACTCGGGCTGGCTGGACAGCAGCTCGGAGAACTCGTCGATGATCACCAGCAGCGACGGCAACGGATCCAGCGACGCGCCGTCCATGCGGGCCCGCTCGTAGTCGCGCACGGAGGCGTAGTTTCCGGCCGCCTTCAACAGCTCCTGCCGGCGGACCAGCTCGCCCTTGATCGCGTCGCCCATGCGGTCGACCATGGACAGGTCCTCGGCCAGGTTGGTGATCACCGCGCAGGTGTGCGGCAGGCCGGTCATGCCGGCGAAGGTGGCCCCGCCCTTGAAGTCGATCAGCGCCAGGTTCAGCTGCTCCGAGGAGTGAGTGGCGGCCAGGCCGATCACCAAGGTGCGCAACAACTCCGACTTGCCCGAGCCGGTCGCGCCGATCACCAGGCCGTGCGGCCCCATGCCGCCCTCGGCCGACTCCTTCAGGTCCAGGTCGACCGGCCGGCCGTCCGGGTCGACGCCGATCGGCAGCCGCAGCCGCTCCCGGGCCGTGCGGCGACGCCACGTGACATCCGTGTCGAGGTCGCGGGGATCGCCGATGCCGAGCAGGCCCGGCAACCCGAAACTGGCCGCCATCGGCGAGGCCGCCACCACCGGCGCGCCCTGGTAGAGCGGGGCGAGCTGGCGGGCCAGCGCCTCGGCCGAGGCCGGATCGAACCGGTCCGGGCGGCCCAGCAACGCGATCCGGCGGTCGCTGTCCTCGCCCACGACCATGCCCAGGCGTTCGCCGGCCACGTGCAGGAACAGGTCGTGGTCCGGGGTCTCGTCGGGAAGGCCGCCGCTGACGTCGATCACGGTGACGGCCTGGCGGCCGCCGGCCGCGGTCAGTCGGCTGTCGTCGGCGGTGCGGCCGCCGTCCAGCACGACCACGATGTGTTGGTACTCAGGGGAAGTCGTCTTGCTGAAGGCCGGCCGCTCGCCCAGGTCGGCCCCGAGCAGGTCGGCCAGCGCGCCCACCCGGTCGGCGACCAGCCGCGTCGGGCCGGTGGGATCGCCGGTCGTGCCCTGGTTGTGCGGCAACCACTTCGCCCACTCCCAGTCCCGGATCCGGTCCGCCGGCAGGCAGAACGCGATGCGCAGGTCGGTCGGGGAGTGGAAGGCCGCCAGCTGGGCCAACACGGCCCGGACCAGGTCGAGCACCTGCCGCCGGTCGCCGGTCACCGTGATGCGGGCGAAGGAGCGCAGCGAGATCGCCACCGGCAGGTCGGAGACCGTGGCGTAGGCGCGGATGAAGTGCCGCAGCGCGGTCGAGGAAACCGGATCCAGGTCCTCCAGCGGCACGGTCTGCGGCGCGCGCAGCGGCGTGGCCAGGCGCTGCGGGCCCGCGCCCACGCGGACCTTGCCGAACGCCGGATCCGTCCGCCGCCGCTCCCACAGCCGGCCCCGCTCCACGAACGCCCACAGGTCGGCCGGGTCCGGCTGGGCCGCGGTCAGCGCGATCCGCTGCCGCTCCGCCACTTCCCGCACCTGGCCGCGCAGGCCGGTCAGGTAGCGCTGGTAGTCCCGCCGCTCCTCGTTGATCTGCGCCTTCTTGGCCGCCCCGCCGCGGGCCAGCGACATGATCACCATGCCGGCCATGGACACCGCGAACAGCGCGCCGAAGACGTAGGTCATCACGCCGCCGCTGCGTCCTATGTAGACGAACGACATCGCCCCCATGCCGAGCATCATCGGCAGGAAGAACAGCAGCTGCACCGCGCCCTGGTTGGAGCCCTTGGGCAACATCGGCGGAGACTGCAACACGATCTCGCCGCTCGGCGGCTCCAGCCTGGTCCGTACCGCACTCACCACGGCATTCTGCCCAGACAACAGCGCGGACCTTGTGGGTATTTCTACCGTCACTGAGGTGAGTGCTCGGCCGCGCCGCTGCCTGGACCGTCGGCCAGAGAAGGCAGCGGTCACGAGCGGCCGAGCCGCCCTGCCGGAGGCGGGGCCAAAAACACAGTGGGTAATTCTGCCGTCTGGATTGCCCTCGCGTCCGCTCTACTCTCCGTCTCACAAGGTCGCCGACCAGGGAGGGAGTGGGATGGACACCGGTCAGTACGAGGTGCGCCCGGAGGCCATGCGGTCCGCGGTCGGCAACATCGGCGGCATCATCATGCAGACCGTCAACGCCGTGCTCGACCTGGAGAAGCTGGTGTTGGCGCCGACCTCGTTCGCGATGATCGGCGACGCGGTGGCCTCGGGCAACGTGGCGATGCAGGCGCAGCAGGTGGCGGCGATGCAGTCGCTGCTCAAGGGCCTGCAGGCGGTCAACGATCTGATCCGCAAGAGCGCGGACGCCTACGACGAGGCCGATCGCGCGGTGGCGCAGGGATTCGGCGGCAGCCCGTCGGCCGGCACGGCCAACACGGCCAGCCTGTGGTCGAGTCCGGCGGCGGGACTGGTGGCGGCGCAGGCGTTCAACGACAGCGTCGGCGGCGCGGGCGATCCGCACTCGGTGGCCAACGTGCTGGACTACCTGGGCCACGCCGGCCTCGGCCACGACTCGTCGGCCGGCCAGTTCGCCCATGACGGCACGGGTTTCGCCAACTGGCTGGACGCCAGCCCCGACCATCAGGCGCAGGTCGGCGTGATCGGCGTGTACTCGGGCGTGGCCCGCGATCTCGGCGACATCCCCGGCGGTGTGCACGCGGGCGACGTGGTGGTGGTCAACTCCACCATCGGCGTGGCCGGAACCGGCGGCCAGCTCTACAACCACGGCCTGCTCACCCCGGACTTCGGCGGCCTGGCGATGGTCCGCGTCTACCGTCCGATGCCGGCCTGACAGGAGAGACCAGCGTGCTCACGTTCCCGAACTCCAGCGCGATGGACGCGACGGCGAGCTCCGGCGGGCCGATCACGTTCCTGCCGCGCATCGTCACCGGCCAGCCCGAGCAGATCGCCGCGCACGTGACCCAGGTGCTGGCCAAGGCCAAGCAGTTCGTCACGCTGATGGACGACTTCGCCAAGGCCGAGAAGCAGCTGTCCCAGGTGTGGTCGGGCGCGGCGTCGCAGACGGCGCTGAAGAAGATCACCGACTCGCTGCAGTCCTTCGAGAAGATCATCAAGGTGGTGCAGGAGGGCGCGCAGCTGCTGGGCGTGGCCAGCACCCTGGTCAAGTCGGCGCAGACCGCCTACACCTCGGTGGTCTCGGCGGTGAACCCGACCGTCGCGGCGCTGATGTCCAACCCGTGGACGCACGCGGCCGCGGTCGCCCTGTCCACCGCCACTTCGGCGTCGCTGCGCGGTTTCATCGAGGCCATCGGCGGCCTGCTCAAGACCCTGGGCCTGACCAAGCTCGGCGCCGAGCTGACCACGTTGGCCTCGATCATCCAGGAACTGGGGAAGCTGTTCGGCGGCGCCAACTCCGCCTCGGCTTCCACGCCGTCCGGGACCACGCCGTCGACCACCACCGTGACCAGCAACCCGGTGACCGCGCCGGTGACGCCGCCGCCGGTGGCCTCGCCGACCGGCCAGCAGGTCACCGCGACGCCGGTCTCGAGCACCGGCACGGTGGCCACCTCGAATCCGTACAACTACACGCCGCCCGCGCTCGGCGGGGCCACCCCGAGCACGGCGGACACGTGGATCCCGGTCGACCCGCCGGCCGGGTCCACACCCGCCACCACGCCGCCTTCGGCCACTCCGGCGGACACCGGCGTGATCAAGGTGACCACCACGATCGGGACCGAGTCGACCACGGTGGAGATCCCGACCGGCCACAATGCCCAGCTGGACCTGGACATCCCGGTCAACGGCCAGCATCTGACCGAGCACATCTCCGTCACGGGCGCGTCGTGACCGACCTCTCCGGGGTCATCACCTCGGTCCTCAGCAGCTACCTGACCGTGCTGGACCAGTGCGCCCAGCAGGTCACCGGCGATCCCTCGGCCCTGCAACAACAATCGCAGCGGCAGAACGACGAGGCGACCCAGCTGGCCGCCGTGTCGACGCAGATCTCCAGCAGCGCCGACAAAAGCGATGCCAGCTGGCAGGGAACCGCGCAACAGGCCTTCAAGTCGGCTGCCGGCGTGCTCGCCAAGGACATCGACGACGTCACCCAGCAGCTGAAGACCGAGGCCCAACGGCTGTCCATGACGGCCAGCGCGATCCAGACCACGATGTCCGCAATGGACACTGTGCGCGGCGAGTTTCTCCAGTACGCCAAGGTTCTCGTCGACGAGGCCCGTAATGCGGCGGCCGGATCCGAGCAGGCGTTCCTGAACGCGGCCCAGCAGTTGGGCGAGTCGGCGGTGAAGTCGGCGACCGCGTTGCGGCAGCGGCTGGCCGGCGCGTTGACCCAGTTGTACGGCCTCAAGCCGGAAACCTCGGCCCCGGAAGGCTCCGAGTCCAGCGAGAAGAAGGAGGACGAGGAGGGGCCGGGCAAGGTCAAGGTCGATCTCACGCAGCTGAAGAAGGGCTCGCTGGAGTGGATCGGTGACGAGATCCTCGACGGCCGCAAGCGTCCGCGGTCGGCGCCCTCCTGGTTCGCCAACTCCGGCTGGTACAAGCTCACCGAGGACGGCTTCTCCGGCGCCCGCGCGCCGAAGAAGGACGACACGCCGTTCGGCGACGCCGAGCTGCCGGAGCACGCCACCACCGGCCAGAAGCTGTGGCACAGCACGGACATCACGATCCTCAAGGGCGAGGGCGTGCTGGCCGACGACAGCGTCGGCGGCAAGGTCGGCGACAACGTCGACGAGGCCCACGCCTACCTCGGCCCGCGCGCGACCTGGGACGGGTCGGTGCTGGTGCACGGCGGCGAACTCCGGTTCGACGGCAAGATCCAGGGCACGCTGGCCGATGTCGGGGCCAGCGGGGCGCTGACCGACGGCGTGGTCACGGCCAAGGGCGATGTCGACGCGTACGTCGGCGGGCAGCTGGCCGGCCACCTCGACGGCAGTAGCCACGGCGTGGCCGCACACCTGGATGCCTTTGCCGGGGCCAAGATCAGCGGTTCGGCCGGGGTCGACGTGGCCGGCATCGGGGTGGGAGCCAAGGGCGAGCTGGAGGCCGGCATCGGCGCGCAGTTCGACGGCCAGGCCACCATGGAGAACTGGCACGTCAAGGTGAACTTCAAGGTCGGGGCGGCGCTCGGGGTCGGGGCCAGCCTCGGCGCGAACATCGACGTCGACCTGCCCAAGGTGTACGAGACCGCGTCGCACTACGGTCATGAGGCGTACGAGTCGGTGAGCAACACGGCGTCGCAGGCGGCGCGGGCGATCGGATCGGTATGGTAGAG
This sequence comes from Kutzneria sp. NPDC052558, assembly GCF_044547355.1. Taxonomy (NCBI): domain Bacteria; kingdom Bacillati; phylum Actinomycetota; class Actinomycetes; order Pseudonocardiales; family Pseudonocardiaceae; genus Kutzneria; species Kutzneria sp. NPDC052558. The sequence continues at coordinate 72,823 of NZ_JBIUAG010000022.1, read as the reverse complement.
CTGCCGCTGGGAGTGGACGTGCCGGACGGCTGGGTGCCCGTGGACCCGGCCGAGGCCGGCGCGCCGGGCGCGGCGCTGGTGGTCGTGCTGCCCACGCCGGAAGGCGAGTTCACGCCCAACATCACCGTCGGCATCGGCGATCCGGCGTCCACTGTGGACGTCGAGCGGGCGGCGGACGAGGCCGTGCGACGACTGTCCGATGTGGCCGACGAGCTGGAAGTGCGCAGCCGGCAGGACGTGGGCGAGGACCCGGCGCCCGGCGTGGCCCAGGTGATCGACCTGCTGGTCGGCGGGCAGCGGCTGGCCCAGTACCAGGTGCATCTGTCGATTCCCCTGCCGGCCGACGAGGGCCACGTGCCGGTGGAGATCGCCGGCACCTGCACGCCGTCGCAGGCCGAGCGGGCGGTGCCGGACTTCCAGCGGCTGGTGGCCAGTTTCCACCTGCGCGCGGACGACGAGTGAGAGGCGGGATCATGGACCTGGAGACCGGTGTCGACGTGCAGGGCCTGCTGGACCAGGTGCGGGCCCAGCAGGAGCAGGTACAGCGCATCCAGCGCGGCGTGGAGACCATGGAGGTCAAGGGCTACTCCCGCGGCAACGAGGTGACGGTGTCGCTGCGCGGCAGCGGGCAGTTCACCGACATCGCCATCGACCCCGAGTCGATGCGCCGCTACAACGCCCGCGATCTCGGGGACATGGTGCTGGAGGCGGTCAACGACGGGCTGCGCAAGATGGCCGAGGCCACCAGCGCCCGCTTCGCGCCGGTGATCGAGGCCGCCGGCCGGATGGAGCGGTTCACGTCATGATCTCCACGACGCGCCGGATCACCGTCGTCACTCCCCGGGCGCGTGTGGACGTCGCGCTGCCGGTGCAGAGCACGCTGGCCGAGCTGGTGCCGCAGCTGGTCCGCCTGTCCGGGGCCGAAGGCCAGGCCTCGCCGGACAATCCGGGCTGGGTGCTGTCCCGGCTCGGCGACTCGCCGTTCCCACCCGGCCTCACCGTGGCCGCGATCGGCTTGCGGGACGGGGAAGTCCTGCACCTGAGCCCACGCGAGCGGCAGGTCGTGCCGCTGCTGTTCGACGACGTGGTGGACGCCATCGCCAGCGTCGCCGGGACCAAGACCGGGGCGTGGGCCGGGAACATCGCCCGCCGGTCCGCGCAGCTGGCGGCCGTGGCGGCGCTGCTGGGCGCAGCCGTGCTGTTGGCCGCCGGCCTGTCGGGCGCCTGGTTCGCCCCGGCCGCCTGTGGCGTGTTCTCGTTGGTACTGCTGCTTTCCGGTGGCGCCCTGGCCCGGGCCTACGGCGATTCCGGCTCCGGTGTCGCCTGCGCGGCCGCCGGCGTCGGCGCCGCGCTGCTGGCCGGGTTGACTGCTGTGCCGCCGTTCCAGGCATCGCTGGAGGTGGCCTCGATCGCCGCCGGCCTGGCCGCGGTGACCGGATACGGCGTGCTGGCCGAGGTCATCTTGTCCGATCGCCTGCCGTGGTTCGGTGGGCTGGCGGTGGCCGCCGGCTTCGGCACCATCGCCGCCGCATTCGTCCTGCTGTCCGGGGTTTCCGTCGCCGGCCCCGCTGCCGTGCTGGCCGCCGTCGTCACCGCGTTGGCCGCCTTGGCCCCGATGTTGGCTCTACGGCTGGGAAAGCTCCCGCTGCCCCGCGTGCCCGCCGACATCGACTCCTTCCGGGCCGAGGAGGAACCCACCCTCGGGCCCGACGTGCTGGACCAGACCGCCAACGCCGAACGCATCCTCACCGGCCTGCTCGCCGCCTTGGCCCTCACTGCCGTCGGCGGCGTCTTCGCCTTGCTGGCCAACGATTCCCCGTGGTCGGCCGCGCTGGCCGGAGTGCTGGGCATGGTCTGGCTGCTGCGCTCGCGCTCCTACGCCGGCACTGCCCAGCGGCTCGTGCTCCTGTTGGCCGGCCTCGCCATGCTCGGCCGCCTCGGCGCGTGGCTCGTGACCTGGCAACACGGCGTCCTCGTCGCCGTCGCCGTCCTGATCGTCGCCGCCGTCCTCTGCCTCGCCCACGCCACCCGCGTCCGCCGCAACCGCCGATCCCCTTACTGGTCGAGGATGATGGACATCGCCGAGTTCCTCGGCCTCATCGCCGTCGTCCCGTTGGTCGGCGCGGTGCTCAACGTCTACGTGGTCGTCCGCGGCATGCTCTGACTAGTCGGTGTGGGCCAGGGGAAGGGAGCGCAGGAGGGCGGCGCTCTGGCGGCCGTTGCACGGGTAGAGGTCGCCGGCCAGTCGCCTGAGCAGGGCCTCGGGGCGGTGCTGGGTGTGCTTGGCGACGTAGCCGATGCGCAGGGACACGCTGGATTCGGTGGTGCCACGGGGAGTTCGCCGCAGCAGCAGCGAGGCGCAGGTGAACTCGGTGCCGGGTACCAGGACGCCGAGGACCTCGGTGGCGACGCGGGGGCCGGGGGTGAAGCACATCTGGGTGAGGCGGCCGATGGACCAGGTGCGCCACGTCTCGTCGACGGTGACGACGGGCCGCGCGCCGGGGGTGCTGCCGGCGAAGGCGCGGGGGTCGGCGCCGAGGGCGACGAGGAGGTCCTGGCGGAGCTCGGGTTCGTCGAGGACGGCGGCGGACTGGCCGGCTTCGGCCAGTCGTCCGACCAGACCAAGGGCCGCGCTGGCGGCGGCGCGGTCGGCGCCGGTGGAGCCGCCGCCTCGCGCCAGCGCGGCGCCGGGGGCGACTGAGGGGCGGTAGCGCAGGGCCAGCCAATGGGTCCGCAGCGGCTGGGTGGAGGTGGGCCCGGGGCTGGTCCACACGACAAGCTGGGCCCCGGCCAAGGGAATGTCGGCGCGCTGCTGGGCCTCCCGCAGCGCAGTGATCACGACGTCGAGCTCCGGCCGCACGCCGGAAGGCAGTCGTGCCAAGGCGATCCGGTCCGCGCCGCGGCACGCTAGCCCGACCCGGTTGCCGGCCCGGTCGACATGCCGCATGACGGTCAAACCGGGCAGCACGGCCTCGATCGGGTCCGGCGACGGCGAAGCCTTGGGCCGCCGCAGGTACGCCAGCCGCACACCGAGCCACTGGTACAGGCACAGCCCGCCGCGCCGGATCGAGGTCGCCGCCACCACGAGCACCGCGCCGGCCGCAACCGCGATTCCGGTGACATCGAACGGAGGCAGGGTCAGCAGCACGGCCAGCGCGGCGATCTGCCACACGGCGATCTGGCCGGCCGTGACCGGCCGCAGCCAGCGGGCCCTGGCCCGCGGCCTGACCTGCGTGCTCGTCTCGGCTACCGTCATGGCGCTGCGACGCTCCTTGCCCTCGTGTCCGGCAAAAGTGCCCGAAAATCCCGGAACTTGTCCTGGGCGACCCACGCAGCATAGGTATGCTCGGGTCGCCCGTACAGAGGGAGTTCTTGTCGGGCAAGTGTTTCACGGGCTTGGGGGCACGTGGTGTGGACGCAGCGGGACCAGATCCAGGCTTACCAGTTCCTTCGACGCCGCCTGGTGTCGGCGCTGGTCGCGGCCGACGCCAACCATCCGGTGTCGCCGAGCCGGCGGCTGGTTCTTGGGGTGGCGATCGGCGTCGGTGCGGCCCTGCTGGTCACCGGCGTCTACGGCGTGCTGGGCGTGCTCAACCCCACCGGTGACGCCGATTGGCGGCAGGGTGGCCAGGTCATCGTGGAGCAGGAGACCGGCGCGCGTTTTGTGCTGGGCCAGGACAAGTTGCTGCATCCGGTGCTGAACTTCGCCTCCGCGCGGCTGCTGGCCGGCGGCAATGGGGACAAGACCGTGACCGTGCCGGCGTCGACGCTGGCGACCGTCTCCCGTGGACCGGCCTACGGCATCCCCGGCGCGCCAGACTCGCTGCCGACCGCGGATCGCTTGCTGGGCGGGGCGTTCACCAGTTGCACGACCGCCTCGGCCGACCGGCCGTCCGGTGTGGAGCCGGTGTCCACGGTGATCCTCGGCCCGGTCAGCGGCGGCACGCCCGAGCCGGCCGGCCAGGGGCTGTTGGCACAAGCCCATTCCGGCGACCGCTACCTGATCACCGCCGGCCGCCGCTACGCGTTGCCCGATGCCGCCTCGATCACCGCGCTGGGCTATGACGGCCTGCCGTTCGTGCCGGTCGCGGACGCCTGGCTGGACACCGTGCCGACGGGGCAGTCGTTGGGCCTGGTCAAGGTGGACGGCAGCGGGACCGCCGGCCCGATCGTCGGCGGCAACCCCACTCGGGTCGGTCAGGTGCTCCAGGCCGACAACGGCGGTTTCTACCTGGTGGGCAAGGAATCCGTGCAGGCGGTCACGCAGACTGAGGCCAAGTTGGTGGCTGGCAACCCGGCCAACACCGGTACCCGGATGATCCAGGTGTCCACGGCGGACATCAACACCGCGCCGCGCAGCACGTCGTCCACTGTGGATGAGAACGGCGGTGGGTATCCGGCGAAGGCGCCGCAGGTCGTCACCACAGTGCCGGCGTCGATCACGCTGTGTGCCAACGGGTCCAAGGTGACGGTGAGCAAGGACGTCCCGCTGCCGGCCGACGCGCACCCGCTCACCGTGGACCGCACCGACGCCCGGGGCGGGCAGAACGTCTACGTGCCACCGGGATCGGGTGCGCTGGTGAAGGACCGGTCGAACGCGGTGTGGCTGATCACCGACACCGGCAGCAGATATCCGGTCGCCGCCGACGAGTCGGTCAAGGCCCTGGGCTACGGCGGTGTCACCGCGCCGGCCGTGGACACCAGCCTGCTCGCGTTGCTGCCCAAGGGTGCGGCGCTGGACCGGTCGGCGGCGACGAAGCCGGCGCCGGGCAACTGAGGGGAGTTGGGTCGATGGGGGCCGAAGGGGAGCCGATCGTCGTCGGCGTGGTCGAGGACCACCCGCTCTACCGGGCCGCAGTGGCCCGGGTGCTGGCCGACGCGCCGGACATCGAGCTGGGCGTGGTCGCCGACTCGGTCGGCCGCTTCGCCGCCGGCCGGCAGCGGCCGGACAGCGTGGTCGTGCTGGACCTGAAGCTGCGGGGCGTGCAGGACGCGGCCGCCGTGCTGGAAGTCGTCGGCATGGGCCACAAGGTGTTGGTGGTGTCGGCCCACGCCGGGCAGTCCGAGGTGCTGGGCGCGATCGCCGCCGGTGCCCGCGGCTACCTGTCCAAGGATGCCGACGGCGACGAGATCCTCCGAGCCGTAAGGGAAATCGCCATCGGCAACAGCTACGTGTCGCCGACTCTCGCCTCGTTCGTGCTCAACTCCTCGCGGGAGCGCCACAGCGGGCCGAAACTCGTGCTGTCCGACCGGGAACGCCAGGTGCTCTCCCTGCTCGCGGCCGGCGAACGGGACCAGGACATCGCCGAGGCCATGAACATCACCGTCCGAACCGTACGGTCCTATTTGGACCGGATCCGCGACAAGACCGGCCGGCGCCGCCGACCCGAGCTGACCCGCCTGGCCATCGAGGAGGGCATCGCCCACCGCGCGGACTGAGAAAGCAACGGCCCCACGGAGATTCCGTGGGGCCGTTGTCGTGGAACGGGATCAGGCCGTGGTGATCTCGGGCTGGTTCTGGAGCTCGAGGTTCTCCTCTTCCACCGCGGCGGCGACGTCCGCGGAGGGGCGAGCGCACGCGACCGCCCAGTAGAAGACCGCCAGCGCGAACACGGCGACCACCAGCACGTCGATGCCGTCCGGCAGGATCATGGCCGAGGGCTGCTTGGTGTCGCTGTTGTAGCGGCCCAGGTAGCCCAGCACGACCATGCCCACGAACCACGGCACGATCCACTGGGCCGCCTTGAGGTCCAGCTTGGCCCGCTTCTCCGGCTTCTGGAACGCGCGGGTGACGGCGAACACGATCAGACCGAACACGATCGCCTCGCCGATCTGGTAGTTCACGTCCCAGCCGCTCCAGTAGATGATCAGGTTCGCGCACACGAACCCGAGCGGCGCCAGGACCGGCGCGAACGGAGCCTTGTAGGGCCGTTCGCGGTCCGGGTCCCGCTTGCGCAACGCGGCCAGCGACACCGGCGCGAAGGCGTACATCACCGCGGTCGCCGAGGTGACCACCGAGACCAGGACGCTCCACGAGGGGAACGGCAGGAACGCCAGCTCGCCGATGATGAACGCGAGCACGATCGACCACAGCGGCACACCGCGCACGCTCAGCTTGCCGAAAACGCCCGGGATCTGCTTGTCCCGGCCCAGCGCGTAGGTCAACCGCGCCGAGGTGCCGACGTAGATCAGGCCGGTGCCGGCCGGCGACACGAACGCGTCGACGTAGAGGATGTAGGCCAGCCAGCTGGCGCCGGCCGCGATGGCCAGCGTCGCGTACGGACCGAAGTCGCCCTTGGCGATCGGGTCGGCCCAGCCGTGCACCAGCGCGCTGGGGTCGAGGCTGCCGATGAACGCGATCTCCAGCAGGATGTACACGATCGCGCCGATGCCCATGGCGACCAGCACCGCTCGGGATAGGTCCCGCTTCGGCTGCGCGGCCTCGGCGGCCAGCTGGATGCACTGTTCGAAGCCCTGCAACGCGAACACCACGCCGACCGGCAGCGCCGCGAACACGCCGTGCAGGCCGAACGGCATGAAGCCGCCGCCGGCGCTGAAGTTGGCGCCGTGGAAGCTCAGCGGCACCAGCACCACGACGGTCAGCAGCGGCACGGCGGTCTTCCACAGCACCGTGATGGTGTTGCTCTCGGACAGCAGCTTGACGCCGACGATGTTGACGAAGGTGAAGATCACCATCAGCAGGCTGGCCCAGCCGAAGCCGCTGGCGGTGAGCGCGCCGTCCTGGTCGAGCAGGGCCAGGTTGTCCTTGACCCACGGAATGTTGTCCAGGTACGCCAGGCTGGCCTCGACCTCGATCGGGGCGATGGCGACGGCCTGGATCCAGGACGACCAGCCGGCGATGAAGCCGGCGACCCGGCCGTAGGCGAACAGCGGGAACCGAGCCGTGCCTCCGGCGACCGGGTAGGCCGCGCCGAGCTCGGCGTGGATCAGCGCCAGCACCGCCAGCATCGCCGCCGCCAGCACCCACGAGATGAGCGAGGCGGGGCCGGCGACCTTGGCCGCGTTGAGCGCGCCCAGCAGCCAGCCCGACCCGATGATCGAACCCAGCGAGATGAACATCAGCCCGTAGAAGCCGACGGTTCTCTTGAAGTGCCCGTTCCCACCCAATGGCGACGAAGCGACGTTTGACGGCGAAGCCATCGCTCACACCCCTGCTCTCTCGGTCCACTATGGACGTGACCCGCACCACCCGTTCGGGTTCGGGGAGCATGGCGTATTGATGGCGCTTATGGAACCGCCACTGACGTTACGATCAGACTTTCTGGGGAAACTTGAGGAACATTTGAGGTTCTAGCCCGACAAATCGGGCGGATCAATCCTCGATGATCACCCGTTCGGCCCCGTCCATGCGATAGCCCACGCCACGGACGGTAGTGATGAGTTCGGCGGCCGGCCCGAGCTTGCGGCGCAGCCGGCGGACGTGCACGTCCAGGGTCCTGGTCTCGACCCCGTCGGGCAGGCCCCACAGGTCGGTCAGCAGGCTGGTCCGCAGGTGCACCTGGCCGGGGCGGCGGGCCAGGTGCAGCAACAGGTCGAACTCCATCCTGGTCAGCTCGACCGGGCCGTCCCGGTGGAAAACCCGGCGGGCCAACGGCAGGATGCGTAACTCGCCCGATTCCGCGGTGCGGGCCTGCGGCACCGACACCGTGAGCGTGGTGCCGGGCAGGTTCACGGCGGTGCGCACGGCGTCCAGGACCCGGGCGGCGACCGCCGGGGCCTGGTCGTTGTTCGTACTGACCCGAACGACCACCGTGACCTCGGCGGCCTGGCTGGTGGCGATCGACGGCGGGGCGGAGAGCTGATACGGCATGGCTGGTCCTCGCAAAGGGGTGTGATGGATAGGGTCGGCTACTCCGGCGAGTCCGCACAGCCCTGCGCGGTCACGCGGGCGAGGTCCACGTGCAGGCGCCTGGTCAGATCCATGAGGTCATCGGACCAGTGCGCAGGGTCACTGTCAACGGCGCTCCAAGATGTGGACGCATGCGACGTTTCGCGGTGTCATACCGAACATGAGCGGATGGCAGGAGTGGCTGGACCGGCGCGGACGGGACCTCAAGGAGCCGTACGGGTGGTTGAGCCTGGTCGGGCTGCACTGGTTGGACGAGACGCCGCGGCGGTTCGCGGACGTGCCGGGGGAGTGGAGCGCCGAGTCGGGCGTCATCCGGGTGAAAGCCTCGGTGTCCGACGGACTTTCCCGGGAGGGCCAACCGTTCGACGGCGTCCGTGAGGCCAAGGGCGACGCGGCGGAGTTCGTCACCCACGGGCGGCTGCGGGTCGAGACGCTGATCCGCGACGGCCGCCCCGGCATCCGGCTACGGGACCCGCAAGGCCCGGCGCTGCGGGCGTATGACGGTCCCTCGGTGTTCGACTACTCGCCGCAATGGTTGGTGCAGGCGGAGTTCACGCCGCGCCGCCCGGCCCGGCGGCTGGAGGTCGACACCGCCCAGCCGGGCATCCGCGAAGTGCTGATCGAGGTCGGCGAACTGCGGTTCACGGTGGGCGGCCGGGAACAGCGGCTGATCGCGACCGGCGGTGACGACACGATCAGCCTGGTGTTCCACGACCCCACCAACGACGACACCACCGCGCCGTGGCGGCAGCTCGACGCCCCGCCGCCGGCCGACGGCCGGGTGACGCTGGACTTCAACCGGGCCAGGAACTTCCCGTCCGCGTTCACGGAGTACGGCACCTGCCCGAAACCCCCGGCCGGCAACGAGGTCACCGTGCCCGTCACCGCCGGGGAGCGTCGATTCCGCTAGTCGACCAGCCGGCGGACGATCGGGTGGCCCGTGTCCCGCCACGCCGCGAATCCGCCGGCCACGTCGTTGACGTTGCGCAGGCCCAGCTGGGTCCGCAGCTGGTAGGCGGCGAGGCTGGAGGTGTAGCCCTCGTTGCAGATCAGGATGATCTCCTGGTCGTAGTCGCCGGCCCGGAGTTCCTTGATGCGGTGCGGACTGGTCAGGTCCATCCGCCACTCCAGCACGTGCCGGGACACGGCGATGGCCCCGGGGATCTCGCCGAACCGCCAGCGGTACTCGGTCGGCCGCAGGTCGACCAGCACCGCGCCGTTGCGCATCGCCTCGGCCGCTTCCGCCGGGCTGTGCCGGGTGATGTGCTCGCGGGCCCGTTCCACCAGCCCGCTGATCACGTCGCTCATACGGCAGCCTCGCGCAGCTGCGCGGCGGTGGCCTCCAGCGCCGTGGTGTCCGGTTCCGGTGTGTCGCAGGGCACTTCGCGCAGGTGGTGAATGCCCGACGGCAGCCAGCAGTAGAAGTTCATCGCCGTCAGCGGCGGCGAATAGGCGTGAATGGAGACGGCCGGCTCGGTGCCGACATTGACCAGGTTGTGCAGGTAGGTCCGCCCGAAGCCGACGGCGTCCCCGGCCCGGTGCCGGCGGGTCCGCAGCCCGAGCTGCTCGGTGTCGCCGTGATCCTCGATCAGCTGACCGCTGGCCACCGCGAAGGCGCCGACGCTGCCCCCGTGGTCGTGCAGCAGCGTGTCCTGCCCGAGATCCCAGCAGATGAGCCAGACCTCGACGTCCTCATCGAGGTGGAGGCGTTGGAAGTACCGCTGCGTGAGATCGAAGCGGACGTGCGCCGACCACTCGTCGCGGCGGGCGACAAAGTCGGCGACAAGGTCCCGCAGCACGGCGGGACTGGTCTGAACGGCCACGAGACAAGCCCTTTCGCTCGGCGTCCCGCGGTGTCACCGCCCGCCTGCCCGGTGCTGCCGGACCTTCGAGCCGCGCCAGCGCGGGAGCTATCTCGCCCGGGCCACACCGCCTCGGAACAGCTGTTTCGCTGCGGCACGGCTCGGAAACCACTATGTTGTTGTGATCAGGCCGAGGGTAACCCCCGTAGCCGGCGAGAGGAAAGCCACCGGTGCGCATCACCAGGGCCCAGCGCAACGCGGTCGCCGAAAAGGTCACGAGCCTGGAGCGATCCTTCTACGGCCGAGGCCCCCGCAACGTGAAGGTCTCGGTCAGCGACGACGATCCGATCAGCCTGGTGGTGCTGTCCATCGACAGCCTCACCGTCGCCGACGTCGTGCTGCACGAGCGCGGCTACTCCGACGCCGTGCTCCGCCACCACGAGGCGTTGCACGAGGCCACCAAGCAGGAATTCCTCGACGCCGTCGAGGACATCATCGGCAGCCCGGTGTCGGCGTACCTGGCCCAGGTGCACCCCACCACCGGCTACGCCGTGCGCGTGTTCGTCTTCTCCGACCTCGGCGACTTCGACGCGCAGCCGTCAGACCAGGTGTGAGACGTCGTTGTAGCCGCGCAGGGTCCACGTTTCGCCGGCCACCACCAGCACCGACACCGAGGCGTTGTCCGAGCTGTTGAACGCGAACGGCGTCGAGCCGGTCGCGTGGGCCAGCACCTGCCCGATCGCGCCGCCGTGGGCCACCACCATGACCCGTTGGTCGGGGTGGGCGTCGGCGATCCGGCGAACGCCGGCGACGACCCGCTTGCGCAGGCTCTCGTTCGTCTCAGCGCCCGGGATCACCTCCCAGCGTTGCTGGGCGTGGTGCTCCGCGACCAGCGGATGGCCCTCGGCGACGTGCTTGCGCAGCAGGCCGCCTTCCCACTCGCCGAGATGCACTTCCCGCAGGTCGGGCTCGACCAGTGGCACGATGCCCAGCCTCTCGGCCAGCGGCGCGGCCGTCTCGGCGGTGCGTCGCAGCGTCGTCACGTAGATCGCGTCGAAGTGCTCGTGCTGGAACCGGTCGGCCAGCCGCCGCGCCTGCTCACGGCCCTGCGGCGCCAGCTCCGGATCGCCGTGCCCGTCCCGGTAGGGATAGGGCCGGTCGAACCGAGCCGGCGCCGACTCGCCGTGCCGGACCAGGACCAGTTCGGTGGAGCCGGGCGGGCGCTGGAACCGGAACTGCCGGTACTCGGTGGTCACAGTGCCGACGTTAACCCATCACGAGATGGTCGATCACGTTCCCGGCGGCGTCCATGACCCCCATCGAGCTGCCGCTGATCGGACCCTTCTGCACCGGGTAGTACACGATGACGGTGCCCTTCTCGACGGTCCCGGTGATCTGGGGCGCGCCCGGCGGGTCGATGGCGACCGTCTTCGCGTTCGGCACGGTGACGAGGCCGACGAACACGGAGCCGGTGCCGGCCGAGTAGCTACCGATCTTGGTGCGCCCGCCTGAGCTGATCGCGGCGCCGGAGTCCCACACCACGCCGTTGACCTCGTACTGGTCCGCGCTGCGCACACACACCAGGAGCGCGTCGTTCAGCGTGGCCAGCTGCACCCAGTTCGAGTCGTCGATCTGGAGGAATGCCGCCGGCTGCCAGTAGTCGGTGTCGGGCAGCGGTCGTTGGGTTTTGGTCACGCAGGTCCCGACCCGCTGTCCGGTGGCCGAGGTGCGGTCGGCCTTCGGGTCGTTGGCCACCGTGGTCGGCGACAGCACCGACGGCACGTCCGACTTCGGCACGGTGTAGTCGGGAGTGGTGAAGCCCCGCAGCTTGATCTGGTCGGTCGGCGGATCGCTGTTGGGCAGGATGAAGACGCCGTCGCCGATCGCCGCCGGCTCGCCGGCCAGGGGATTGCTGCCCGACTGGACCACCAGGTTGCTCACGCCCGGCGCGGTCACGCCGGCGTAGGTGCCGGCCTGGGTCATGAACAGCAGCGTGGCCGGCTGCTGCCCGACCGGCGGGTCCGGATAGGACTGCGCCTTGACCGTCACCGTCTCCTTGGTCAGCTCGCAGAAGACGATGTCGGTGCCGACCCGGTAGAGCAGCGCGGTCAGGCCGTTGCGGTTGACCTGGAGCAGCGGGGACCAGGTGATCCCGATCTGCTGGCCGGCGGAGGAGCAGCGGTCCATCTGCTGGCCGGTGCCCCAGCTGCGCTGCGCGCCGTAGAAGTAGTAGCCGTTCTCGCCGCCGGCGGCGGTCGACGTCGTCGGGTGCGGGCTGGCCGGGGAGGCGGTGAGGGGCTTGCTGTCCTTGGTGTTCAGTGTGCTGGTCACGACCATCGCCCCGGCCACCACGGCGATCACCGACGCGGCGATCAGCAGCGGGGCCAGTCCGGTCCGGTGGCGCGGGCGCACGTCGCCGATCTCGGTCATGATCCGGCGGAAGGCCGCCTGCCGGATGTGGTCGGGCAGGTCCCGCTCGGGGAGGTCGAACGGGTCACTCATCGAAGCTCTCCTCGGTCATGCCACGCAAGTGGGTGCGAGCCCTGGACAGGCGGGAACGGACACTGACCTCGGTGATGCCGAGCAGCTGGGCGGCGTCGGCCGTGCTCATCCGGCCCACCATGCACAGCTGCACCGCCTCGCGCTCGGACGCCGGCAGCCGGTCCACGGCCGCCAGCACCCGGGCCAGGCGCTGCTGGGTGTGATCCCGCTCGGCCAGCTCCTCCGCGTGGTCGCGGGCCTCGTCGGCCACCGCCAGCTTGGGCACGAGCCGCAGGAACCGGCTGCGCCGCCGGTGGTCGTTGCGCACCAGGTTGGCCGCCACCGTGAACAGCCAGGGCAGGGCGCTGTCCCGGATCAGCACCACGTCGGCCCGCCGCCGCCACGCCGTCATGAACGTCGTGGACAGCACGTCCTCGGCCGACGACCACGAGCCGGTCAGCCGGTAGACGTAGTTCCAGACGGCCTGGGCATGGCGTTCGAACAGCGCGGTGAACGCCGCGTGGTCGTCCCGCGCGATCGCCTCCCACAGCCGTGCGTCAGGTGCCGACTCCGGGTCGGCCAGTGTCTCCACCCCCCTATGTGGTCGAAGCCGACCCGTTGTTGCAGGAATCTTTCGGGATCGCCGACGCAGGAGAACGCGAGGCCCCGCCGATGTTTCGCCCGCACGCCGGATTTCGTCCGCCGCCACCCGACGCGACCACCCACCCGAGCCGATGCGGCGGGCGAAATCCGGCAAGGGCGAGGCATCGGCTACCCGGGGGCCGAGCCCCGCGCGGAACGCGCGGCACAAGCACAGCATCGGCTACCCGGGGGCCGAGCCGCGCGCGGAACGCGCGCCAAAAGCTCAGTGCAGGGTGCCGCGCATGTCCAGGACCCGCTCGACGGAGGCGTCGAAGGCGCTGTGGTCGAGCTGGTTGCTGGTGACGGCGGCCGAGATGGCGGCGGCGGCCTGGTCGCCCTGGCTGACGTCACGGCCCGAGCACAGGATGAGGTCCATGCCGGCGCCGGCGGCGGTGACGGCCCGCTGGCCGGTGGTGCCGAACGCCTGCAACGCGCCGGCCTCCAGGGCGTCGGTGATGGTCACGCCCTTGAAGCCGAGCCGGCCCCGCAGCTCCTGGTTGATGATCGTGGGGGACAGGCCGGCCGGCAGTTTCGGGTCGAGCGCGGAGTAGATCGCCCACGACAGCATCACCGACTTGGCCCCGGCGGCCAGCGAGGCCGGGTAGGCGGCCTCGTCCACGGAGCGCAGCGTGTCGGCCGAGGCGGTCAGGGTCACCGGCTGCTCGTCGGTGTTCTGCTTGGTGGTGGCCGAGCCGAGCCCGGGGAAGTGCTTCACGGTGGCGGCGACGCCGGTCTGCTGCTGGGCGGTGACGAAGGCCGCGCCCAGGGTGTTCACCTTGGCCGGGTCGGTGCTGTAGGAGCGCTGCGCTGAGTCGTCGAAGTCGCCGGGCGTGCGGTAGACGTCCAGCACCGGCGCGAGGTTGAAGTTCATGTCCACGCTGGCCAGGTTCTGCCCAGCCCCGGTGCCGGCGTTGGCGGCCTGCTGCTGGGCGTCGGCGGCCTGCCCGATCTGCTTCTCCGACAGGGTGGGCGCGCCGGGCAGCCGGCGGACCAGCCCGCCCTCCTGGTCGGTCATCAGCAGCAGCGGCTGGTGCACGGGGCTCTGTGCGGCGGCCTGCCGCAGCTTGTCGACCGCGCCCTTGATCTGGGCCGCGGACTGGATGTTCTCTCCGAAGAAGATCACGCCGCCGACCCGGCCCTGGCTGATCCGGTCCAGCAGGCTCTGCGGCGGCGTCGCGCCCGGGTAGGAGTAGATGACGCGCTGCCCGGCGAGCTGGTCGGTGGTCAGCCCCGGCGGGAGGGAGCTGTTGGTCGCCAGCGGCGCCGGCGTGCCGACCAGGGCCAGCGGCCCGGCCATCGTGACCACCACGGCCCAGCGGACCACGTCCGAGATGCTGCCCATGCCCTCCAGTTAACCGCATCGGGGGAAATCCACCGGCGATCGGGCACGGTCACGCCGGGAAACGGGCAGGACACGGCGCGGACCCGCCCGGGACCGCAGGTGAGCGTCACTCGAACGGGCAAAAATCGGGCAATCGAACACCCGCTGTGGCGCTGGCCACAGTGTTGCCGGGGTGTTACACCTAGTTCCTGCCCGAACGGGCGTGGCAGTGCCCGAGTCAACAACGACGTTGTGGGGAGGGAACCGATGCAGGCCGACGAGCGTCAGCGCCGGATCCTGGCCCGCGCCCGGGCCAACGGCCGGGTGGACGTCGGCGACGTGGCGTCCGAGCTGGACGTCGCGCCGGAGACCGTCCGCCGCGACCTGAAACTGCTCGACCAGCACGGCCTGGTGCGCCGCACCCACGGCGGCGCGGTCCCGGTGGAGACGGCCGGCTACGAGACGGGCATCGCCTACCGCGCGACCTCGCACCTGCCGGAGAAGCGGCGCATCGCCCGGGCCGCCGCCGACCGGCTCGGCGACGCCGAGACCGTGTTCGTGGACGAGGGCTTCACGCCGCAGCTGGTGGCCGAAGCGCTGCCGACCGACCGGCCGCTGACCGTCATCACGGCCTCGCTGCCGGCGGCCGCGGCCCTGTCCGGCACGCCCAGCGTCACCGTGCTGCTGCTGGGCGGGCGGCTGCGCGGGCACACTTTGGCGACCGTTGATCACTGGGTGCTGCGCATGCTGGGCGAGATGGTGATCGATCTCGCCTACCTTGGGGCCAACGGGATTTCCCGTGAGCACGGCCTGACCACGCCCGACCCGGCGGTCGGCGCGGTCAAGGCCAAAGCGGTCGCCGTGTCCCGTCGGCGCGTTTTTGTCGGCGTGCACACGAAATTCGGCGTGTCCAGCTTCAGCCGGTTCGCCGACGTCGCGGACTTCGAGGCCATCGTCACCGACACCGGACTGTCCACAGCGGACAGTCAGCGGTTCGCGGTGCTGGGGCCCAAGGTCGTCCGGGTCTGAAGGCTCCCGGTGCGCGCCACCGGGATATGGGGGCTGTCCGAAGTGCCCAGGTGATACGAGGAACAACGAGGAGATGTCTCGGATGGCGCGAATCGGAGCACGCCGTGTGGCTGGTGCGGCGATCGGTGCGGTGGTGGTGGCGGCCTCCCTGACC
Source organism: Kutzneria sp. NPDC052558 (assembly GCF_044547355.1). Lineage (NCBI taxonomy): Bacteria > Bacillati > Actinomycetota > Actinomycetes > Pseudonocardiales > Pseudonocardiaceae > Kutzneria > Kutzneria sp. NPDC052558. The sequence continues at coordinate 57,524 of NZ_JBIUAG010000022.1, read as the reverse complement.
GCGTGTGCCGGCGCGGGCGGCGGCAGCGGCGCGGGCGGCTCGAACTCCATCAACGTGTTGATGGTGAACAACCCGCAGATGGTCGACCTGCAGAAGCTGACCGCGGACAACTTCACCAAGCAGACCGGCATCACGGTGAACTTCACGGTGTTACCGGAGAACGACGTCCGCGACAAGATCAGCCAGGACTTCTCCAGCCAGGCCGGCCAGTACGACGTGGCCACCATCAGCAACTACGAGATTCCCTTCTACGCCAAGAACGGCTGGCTCGCGCCGCTGGACGACTACATCAGCAAGGACACCGCCTTCGACCAGGGCGACATCCTGGAGCCGATGCGGGTCTCGCTCACCGCCGACGACGGCAAGGTCTACGGCGAGCCGTTCTACGGCGAGTCCTCGTTCCTGATGTACCGCAAGGATGTCTTCGAAGCCAAGGGACTGACCATGCCGGCCGACCCGACGTGGCAGCAGGTCGCCGACCTTGCCGCCCAGGTCGACGGCGCGCAGCCCGGCATGAAGGGCATCTGCCTGCGCGGCCAGCCCGGGTGGGGCGAGGTGATGGCCCCGCTCGACACCGTGGTCAACACCTTCGGCGGCACCTGGTTCACCAAGGACTGGCAGGCCCAGCTGACCAGCCCGGAGTTCAAGCAGGCCACCCAGTTCTACGTGGACCTGGTCCGGGCCCACGGTGAGTCCGGCGCGCCGCAGGCCGGTTTCACCGAGTGCCTGAACAACCTGGAGCAGGGCAAGGTCGCCATGTGGTACGACGCCACCTCGGCCGCCGGTTCGTTGGAGGGCAAGGATTCCCCGGTCGCCGGCAAGCTCGGCTACGCGCCGGCCCCGGTGGTCAAGACCAAGTCCTCGGGCTGGCTCTACACGTGGGCGTGGGGCGTGCAGAAGGCGTCCAAGAAGCAGGACAACGCCTGGAAGTTCATCTCGTGGGCGTCCAGCAAGGGCTACGAGAACCTGGTCGGGTCCCAGCTGGGCTGGTCCCGGGTGCCGGCCGGCAAGCGCGCGTCGACCTACGAGAACCCGGACTACGTCAAGACCGCCGGCGCGTTCGCCGAGCAGACCAAGGACGCGATCAGCACCGCCGACCCGAAGAACCCGGGCGTGCAGCCGCGGCCGACGCTGGGCATCCAGTTCGTCGACATCCCCGAGTTCACCGACCTGGGCACCCAGGTGTCGCAGCAGATCAGCTCGGCCATCGCCGGATCGACCACGGTGGACGCCGCGCTGACCGCGGCCCAGGCGCTGGCCGAGAAGGTCGCGACCAAGTACCAGGGCAAGTGAGATGGCGACCCAGGCCCTGGTCGACCGACCGCTGGTGAACCCCGTCCGCTCCGGCCCCAAGCGGGCCGCCGAGTGGGCCCGCCGGGCCCCGCTGCTGCCGGCGCTGGTGTTCACGATCATCATCACCCAGCTGCCGTTCGTGGTGACCCTGATCATCTCGTTCCTGCGCTGGAACGCGCTGGATCCCACCAATCGCGGGTTCGCCGGCCTGGGCAACTACATCGCGGTGGCCACCGACAGCGCGCTGCGCTCGTCGGTGGTGACCACGGTGATCCTCACGGTTGCCGTCGTGATCGTCAGCCTGCTGCTGGGGCTGGGCCTCGCGCTGCTGCTGGACCAGAAGTTCCGCGGCCGGGGATTCGTGCGCACGCTGCTGATCGCGCCGTTCCTGGTGGTGCCGGTGGCCGCCGCGCTGCTGTGGAAGCACGTGCTCTACAACCCCGAGTACGGTCTGCTCAACGGCGCGCTGACCTGGATCTGGGGCCTGTTCGGCGGGGCCACCCCGCCGCAGCCGGACTGGATCTCGTCCATGCCGCTGATCTCCGTCGAGGCCGCGCTGGTGTGGCAGTGGACCCCGTTCATGATGCTGATCCTGTTGGCGGGCCTGCAAAGCCGTCCCGGTGACGCCATCGAGGCCGCCCGCATGGACGGCGCCACGCCGTGGCAGGTCTTCCGCTACCTCACTCTGCCGCACCTGCGGCAGTACCTGGAGCTGGGCGGGCTGCTCGGGTCGATCTACATCGTGCAGAACTTCGACGCGGTGTTCACGATCACCTCCGGCGGCCTGGGCACGGCCAACCTGCCCTACACCATCTACCAGACCTTCTTCCAGGCCCACGACTACGGGCAGGCGTCGGCGGCCGGCGTGATCGTGGTGATCGCCTCGATCATCATCGCCACCTTCGCCCTGCGCGTGGTGTCTTCCCTGCTGCGCAACGAGGTGAGGTCATGAGCCCGCGCAAGGTGTGGCGGCCGTGGGGCGTTTTCGCCTGGCTGGCCGGGATCCTGTTCGCGCTGCCGGTGCTGTGGATGGTGCTGACCTCGTTCCACAGCGAGTCCGACGCCGCCACCAACCCGCCGTCGCTGCTCGCGCCGCTCACCCTGTCCGGCTACGAGGAGTTCTTCGGCGCCAACAGCGGGGTCAGCCCGTGGCCGCCGCTGATCAACTCGGCCAGCGCCAGCATCGGGTCCACGGTCCTGGTGCTGCTGCTGGCCATTCCCGCCGCCTACGCGCTGTCGATCAAGCCCGTGCGCAAGTGGTCGGACGTGCTGTTCTTCTTCCTGTCCACCAAGATGCTGCCGGTGGTGGCCGGCACGCTGCCGATCTACCTGTTCGCCCAGTTCTCCGGGCTGCTGGACAACATCTCGTTCCTGACCATCCTCTACACCTCGATGAACCTGCCGATCGCGGTGTGGCTGATGCGGTCGTTCCTGGCCGAGGTGCCGGTGGAGATGCTGGAGGCCGCCGCGCTGGACGGGGCCGGGCTGATCACCACGCTGCGGCGGGTGGTGGCCCCGGTGGCCATGCCCGGCATCGCCGCGACCTCGTTGATCTGCTTCATCTTCAGCTGGAACGAGCTGCTGTTCGCCCGGGTGCTGACCGGCGTGGTCGCGGGCACCGCGCCGGTGTTCCTCACCAGTTTTGTCACCAGCCAGGGGCTGTTCCTGGCCAAGGTGTGCGCGGCGGCGACGGTGATCTCGTTGCCGGTGCTCGCCGCGGGGTTCGCCGCCCAGGACAAGTTGGTCCAGGGCCTGTCGTTGGGAGCCGTGAAGTGAAGGCAGCCGTCATCAGCGGGGTCGGCCAGGTCGAAGTGACCACTGTGGACGATCCCACGCCCGGGCGACGCCAGGTCGTGGTGGACGTGTCGGCCTGCGGGCTGTGCGGCACCGACCTGCACATCCTCCAGGGCGAGTTCGCGCCGACGCTGCCCGTGATCCCCGGTCACGAGTTCGCCGGCGTGGTGGCCGAGATCGGCTCGGACGTCACCGAGGTGGCGGTCGGCGACCGGGTGGCCGTGGACCCGTCGCTGTACTGCTTCGAGTGCCGGTACTGCCGGTCCGGGCGCAACAATCTGTGCGAGCGCTGGGGCGGCATCGGCGTGTCCACCGCCGGTGGCGCCGCCGAGTTCGCCGTCGCCCCCGTGGCCAACTGCGTCAAGCTGCCCGAGCACGTGCGCACCGAGGACGCCGCCCTCATCGAGCCCCTGTCCTGCGCCGTGCGCGGCTACGACGTGCTGCGCTCGCAGCTCGCCTCGTCCGTGCTGATCTACGGCTCCGGGACCATGGGCCTGATGATGCTGGAGCTCGGCAAGCTCACCGGGGCCGCCAGCATCGAGGTCGTCGACCTCAACGAGGAACGCCTGGCCACCGCCCGCCAGCTCGGCTGCACCGCCGTCGCCACCAGCGCCGACGAACTCGACCGGGCCGGCTGGGACGTCGTCATCGACGCCACCGGCAACGCCCGCGCCATCCAGGACGGCCTGTCCCGGGTGGCCAAGGGCGGCACCTTCCTCCAGTTCGGCGTGGCCGACTACGCCGCCAGGGTGGAGATCGACCCGTACAAGATCTACAACCAGGAGATCACCATCACCGGCTCGATGGCCGTGCTGCACAGCTACGAGCGCGCCGCCGACCTCTTCGCCGCCGGCGTCCTGGACCCCGAGGTCTTCATCAGCGACCGTCTCCCCCTCGACGACTACGCCGCCGCCCTGGAGCAGTTCAAGGCCGGCAAGGGCCGCAAGATCCAGGTCCTCCCGTAGTCCTGGCCGGTGTGCGCCCGAGACCCCCAGCTCGAGCGCACACCGGTCACCTTCGGTGACATTTTTGACTACGGCGTGTACTCCCTTGTGGTCAGCGCCCCACCTGCTACCGTCGATCCATGGCACTGCCCGCGTACGACCACGACCCGGAGCCGGTCTCGCCGAGTTCGGAGCCGGGAGTGATCCGTGCCAACCTGACTGGCCAGATGCTCGCGGATTTCGACCGCGAGTGGGACTTCGTGATGGAAGAAGCGCGGCGGATGCACGACCTCGCCGGTGTGCAGGACCTGTTGGCCAAATGGCGGCTGATGGCCCATCACGAGCAGAAGTTTCCCGGTAGCTACGCCCGCATGATGGACACGGTCGAGCGCACGCTGGCAACGGGCAAGGCTCCGGCCGGCAGCATCTCCGGCGAAGAAATGCTGGCGCGCATCCAAGCGAGGCTCGCCGGCTAGATGTACCGCCTCGATATCTATCCCGACGCTGAAGAACAGATTGAGGCATTGCCGCGCGAGGCTTTGCCAGGGCTGACCGAGGTCTACAACGTTCTTGAGCTAACCCCATGGAATGGGGATCCCCATCACAAAGACAATCCCGGAGCCGCAATGCGCCGGTGGAAGTTCGGACCGGGCGCCGAGGGCCAGGTGATCTACCTGATCCTCGAACACCAGCGTGAGGTCCATATCGTCATGGTGCAGTGGTGGGGCTGAGCTAGGCGGCGGGCTGAGGGGTGGGCTCGGCGGCGGGGGTGGGGCGGCTGGTGCGCATGGCGAGAGCGGCCAGGGCTCCCAGCAGGAGGACGGCGGCGGGGAGCCACAGGGTCTGGGTGGCGGCGGTGGTGAGTCCACTGTGGATGGCGTCGGTGATCCGCTGGCGCACGGCGGCCGGCACGGAGCCGAGGTCGGGCGGGGCGCCGCCTTCCAGGTTGGGGGCGGCGGCGATGCCGGCGCGGGCCTGGGCGGGCAGGCCGGCGGTGGAGGCGGTGAGGGCAGCGGTGATGCGGGCCTGGAGCAGCACGCCGACGGCGGCGCTGCCGAGCACGCCACCGACCTGGCGGGCGGTGTTGTAGATGCCGGAAGCCGAACCGGTGAGCTCGCGGGGCACGGCCCCCATGGTGACGGTGCTCATGGGCGAGAAGATGAAGCCGATGCCCAAGCCGCACAACAGCAGCGCGGGGATGACGGCCAGCGGGGGCGTGGTCGGCGTGATCTGAAGGGAGATCCACGCCAGCCCGGCGGCCAGCGCGACGAGGCCGAAGGTGAGCAGGTACTTGGCGCTGACCTTGTCGGACAGCCGGCCGGAGAACGGCGCGACCGCGCCGGACAGCAGGGACATCGGCGCGGTGAGCAGGCCGGCCTGCAGCGGCGTCAGCCCGAGCACGGTCTGGAAGTAGATCACAATCGGGAAGAACATGCCGGTCATGGTGAAGCCGACGGTCACCGAGGCCAGCGTGCCGGCGGAGAAGTTGCGGTTGCCGAAGACCCGCAACGGAAGCAGCGGCTCCCGGCGGTTGAACCGCTGCCACACGGCGAACGCCACCAGTAGCACCACGCCGGCGCCGATGAGCTCGAAGACGGTGATGCCGCCCCACACCTCGCCCCAGTTGTACTGCTGGCCGTTCTGCAGGCCGAACACCAGCAGCAGCAAGCCGGCCCCGGACAGCAGAATGCCCGGGACGTCGAAGGAATGCGCGGCCCCGGGCTGCCAGTCCGGCACCAGCGCCACGGTCATCACGACCGCGACGACGCCCACCGGCACGTTCACGAAGAAGATCCACTGCCAGCCGAAGTTGTCCACCAGCAGGCCGCCCAGCAGCGGCCCGGCCACGGTGGCCAGCCCGGCGATCGCACCCCACACGCCCATCGCCACGCCGCGGCGGGCCGGCGGAAACAGGAAGCTGATGAACGCCAGCGTCTGCGGCGTCATCAGGGCCGCGCCGATGCCCTGCACGCCGCGGGCGGCGATCAGCGTGCCGACGTCGCCGGCCAGGCCGCACCACAGCGAGGCCAGCGTGAACAGCGCCAGGCCGACCAGGAACACTCGTTTGGGCCCGAACCGATCGCCGAGCCGGCTGGTGAACAGCATCGGCACGGCGTAGGTGAGCAGGTAGACGCTGGTCACCCAGACCACGGAGTTCAAGCTGGCGTTCAGCCCGCGCAGCATGGCCGGGATGGCGATGGACACGATGGTCGCGTCCAACAGGATCATGAAGAAGCCGATGCAGAGCGCGGCCAGCGCGCCCCACGGACTGCCCGGTCTGGTGGTCACGCCTCGTCCTCGCTGTCGGCGGGCGCCCAGTCGACCCGGCCGGTGGTGATGTCCTCGATCAGCTGCTTGGTCCAGGCCAGTTCGAACTGGCGCCGGTCGGCCAGGAACTTCTTGTCCAGCCAGTAGATGGCCGGCAGCGGCCGGGCCAGGAGGCTCTCGATGACCACCTCGTCGGCGGCCGCGGCGGCCTGGAGCGTCAGCGCGCGGGTGCGCAGCTCGGCCAGCGCCTGCTCGCGCTCCAGCTCGTTGAGCGCGGCCAGCCCGCTGGCGTACTCCGGGTGCTCCGGCTCCACCGAGCCGAGCATCGCCTTGGCCCGCTCCATGAAGCCGTCCCGCCCGGCCTCGGTAACCCCGTACACGGTGCGTTCCGGCCGCCGGCCCTCGCGCTGGGTGTCCACGACCTCGATGTGGCCGTGGGTCTCCAGCCGCTCCACCGCGTGGTACAGCGAGCCGGGCTTGACGTTGGCCCTGGTCTCGATGTGCCGGGCCCGCAGCACCTGGGCCATCTCGTAGGGGTGCATGGGCTTCTCCATCAGGAGCTCCAGCACCGCCATGGCCAGCGGGGTGAGCTTCACGGCGCCCTCTCAGATGATCCAGCGCTGATTGTTCAAGCGTTGACTATAGCTGACCGGCGGGGATGAATCCGAAGCCCGCACGCGTTATACGTCCAGGAGCTCTGTACGGCTGCTTGTGGGAGGTATGCGGTGGCACGCGATCCGGAAGACCTGGTCGAGGTCGACTCGGACACGCCCGACCTGGACGGATCGGTCCTGTTGGTGAACTTCGACGGCTTCGTCGACGCGGGCAGCGCCGGCAAGCTGCTCGTCGAGCACCTGCTGGAGCGGTTGGACAACCGGGTGGTCGCGACCTTCGACGTGGACCGGCTGATCGACTACCGGTCGCGGCGGCCGATCATGACCTTCAGCACCGACCACTGGGACAGCTACCAGGCGCCGACGCTGGAGGTGCGCCTGCTGCACGACACCAACGGCGCGCCGTTCCTGATCCTGACCGGGCCCGAGCCCGACCACGAGTGGGAGCTGTTCATCCAGGCGGTGCAGGGGCTGATGGATCGCTGGGGCGTGCGGCTGGCTGCCAGCTTCCACGGCATCCCCATGGGCGCCCCGCACACTCGTGCCCTCGGCGTGACCGCGCACGGGACCCGGCCCGAGCTGATCGGCGAGCACCAGCAGATGCCCAACAATCTCCAGGTGCCGGCCAGCATGAGCGGGCTGCTGGAGTTCCGCCTCGGCCAGGCCGGCCGCGACGCCGTGGGCTTCGCCGCGCACGTGCCGCACTACCTGGCCCAGACCTCCTACCCGACCGCCGCGGTCACGCTGCTGGACCACGTCGCCCGGGCCACCGGCCTCAACCTGCCCGACGAGTCGCTGCGGGAGTCCGCGCGCCGGGCCGCCGTCGAGATCGACCGCCAGGTCAACGAGTCGGCCGAGGTGGCCGACGTGGTGCGGGCCCTGGAGCGCCAGTACGACACGTTCGCCGAGGCCGCCGGCAAGCCCAGCCTGCTCAGCGACGTGCTGGAGCAGATGCCCACCGCCGACGAGCTCGGCGACCAGTTCGAGCAGTTCCTGGCCGAGCAGTCACCGAACGAGTGATGGGGATCGACGACTGATGGCGACGATCGTCACCTTTCACGCCCACCCGGACGACGAGTCCATCGCCACCGGCGGCGTGATGCGCAAGGCGGCCGACGAAGGGCACCGGGTCGTGCTGGTGGTCGCCACCGACGGCAGCCGGGGCGAAATCCCCGACGGCCTGCTGGCCGAGGGCGAGACCCTGGTCGAGCGCCGTCTCGCCGAGACGCGGGCGGCCGCGGACATCCTCGGCGTCAAGCGGCTGGAGTTCTTGGGCTACAAGGATTCCGGCATGATGGGCTGGGACGCCAACACCGCGCCCGGCGCGTTCTGGACCGCCTCGGTCGAGCAGGCCGCCGCCAAGCTCGCCGCCATCCTCGTCGAGGAGCGGGCCGACGTGCTCACCGTCTACGACGACAACGGCGGCTACGGGCATCCCGACCACATCCAGGTGCACCGCGTCGGCCTGCGCGCCGCCGAGCTGGCCGGCACGCCCCGGGTCTACCAGAGCACCATGAACCGCGAGGCCTCCATCGCCAACTGGACCGCTTTCGCCGAGGAGACCGGCGGCGAGGCGCCCGACTTCAGCGACCGCGAGTTCGGCAAGCCCGAGGCGATCATCACCGCCCGCGTCGACGTCAGCGCCTATGCCCAGGTCAAGCGGGCCGGCATGCGCGCCCACACCAGCCAGATCTCCGACGACTCCTTCTTTCTGAGCCTGCCCGACGAGCATTTCGTGCGCAGCTTCGGCACCGAGTGGTTCATCCGCGAGGGCCAGGGCCCCGGCATCACCGAGACCGACCTGCTGGCCGGCCTGAGCTGACTGCTCAGGTCGTGGCGACCCGTGGTCGGCGCAACGGCGCGCCGACGGCGTGCAGGTGGCTGAGCACCTGCCGGTAGGAGCCGATGGCGCTCGTCTGGCTGTAGGGGATGCCGTTGCGCGCGCAGAACTGCTCCACCAGGGGCTGGGCCCGCCGCAGGTTGGCCCGGGGCATGCTGGGGAACAGGTGGTGCTCGATCTGGTAGTTCAGGCCGCCGAGCAGGAAGTCGACGACACGGCCGCCGCGCACGTTGCGAGACGTGAGGACCTGCTTGCGCAGGAAGTCCAGCCGCTGGCCGGCGGACACGGTGGGCATGCCCTTGTGGTTGGGGGCGAAGGAACATCCCATGTAGACGCCCCAGAGCCCCTGGTGCACCGCGATGAACACCACCGCCTGCGCCGGGGGCAGCACCCAGAACACCGCCGCCAGGTAGAGCGCGACGTGGGCGGCGAGCAGCGCGCCCTCCAGGGGCACGGCCTTGACCTCACGCCGTAGCACGGCCTTGACGCCGGCCACGTGCAGGCTCAGGCCCTCCAGCAGCAGCAACGGGAAGAACAGTGCCGCCTGGTGCCCGGCCAGCCAGCGCACGGCCCCGCGTTTGGCGGCGGCCTGCTCGGCGGTGAAGGCCAGCACCGAGATCTGGATGTCCGGGTCCTCGTCCTCGTGGTTGGGGTTGGCGTGGTGGCGGTTGTGCTTGCCGGTCCACCAGCCGTAGCTCATGCCGACCAGGGCGGCGTGCAGGTGGCCGACGACGTCGTTGCCCCGCCGCCCGGCGAAGATCTGCTTGTGGCCCGCGTCGTGGCCGATGAACGCGAGCTGGGTGTGCACCACCGCCAGGAAGGCGGCGGTGACCAGCTGCCACCATGACGGCCCCACCACGGCGAAGGCCGTCCAGCCGACGGCCAGCAGCGCCGCGTTGACCGCGAACTTCCCGACGTAGCTGCCGTGTCGGCGGTTGAGCAGGCCGTGCCGCTTGACCACGCGGCACAGTTCGGCGAATTCGGTGCCGCGGCGGGTGGCGGCCGGTTCTGGGTCGATCGACGTCATGGCTGTCCGATGCTCGGGCCGCAACGGCCGACGATTCGCGCACCGTTGCCCCGGCAACGTCCCAGCCGGCCGAGAGGTTCCGACACCGCGATATGCGCATACCGCGCCGTGAGCAGAGCCATACTCGGTTTCGCTGCGATCTGAAAATCATTGTCGTTAAGGTGTGGGCACTTCGTCTCTTCGGGCATGGGGAGTCCTGAGTGTCTGCATCTGGGGTGTTGAGCCCGGTACGGGAGATCGGCCGCGTCTGCGTGCCGTGCGGCGCGGCCCAGCACCGGGTCGTCGGCCAGTGCGCGTGCGGCCGAGGCATGGTCGAGACGGCCATCGGCGCCGCGGGCCGGGCGTATGGCGGCGTCACGGCCGACTTCTACGACTGGGCGTGGCCGGTGCTGCCGCTCAGTGACCGGTCGGTGGTGCACGGCCCGCTCGACCTGCGCACGCCGTTGCTGGACGGCGAGTTCCTGCGCGAACTGGCCGGCGGCGGCCCGCGGGTGTGGTTGAAGGACGAGACCGCGCTGCCCACCGGCACCACCAAGGACCGGGCGGCCGCGGTGGTCTACCCGTACCTGGTGGACAACGGGATCGGCGGCATCGTGCTGTCCTCGACGGGCAACACCTCGACCTCGTTCGCGGCCTTCGCGGAGTTCTATCCGCAGTTGGAGGTGCACATCTTCGTCGGGCGGGACTTCGCCTACCGGCTGCGCGGCCTCGGTTCGCCCAACGTCACGGTGCACGTGGTGAACGGGACCTTCGTCCAGGCCGGGACCGCCGGCCAGAAACACGCGCGCGAGCACGGTTTGCAGTGGGAGGCAGGGTTCTTCAATCCCGCCCGGCGCGACGGGCTCAAGACCGCCTTCCTGGAGGCCGCCCTCGAACTCGGCGAGGCGCCGGGCGTGTACGTGCAGGCGATCAGCAGCGCGATGGGCGTCGTCGGCGCGGCCAAGGCGGCCGGCGAGCTGCCGCTGTTCGGCATCGAGGCCCGCCGGCCGAAATTGTTGTGCGTGCAGCAGGACAGCTGCGCGCCGATGGTCACGGCCTGGCGGGGCGGCCGGGAGCGGATCGCACCGGGGGACAAGGTGGCCCGCCCGCACGGCCTGGCCAAGGCGATCCTGCGCGGCGACCCGTCCGGCGCGTATCCGTTGGTGCGCAACCTGGTCCGCAACTGCGACGGCGACTTCACCTCCGTGGCCAACGCCGAGATCAGGGCGGCCCGGCACCTGGTGTTCGAGCACACCGGCCGCTCGGTCTGCGAAGCCTCCGCGGTGGCCGTCGCCGGCTACCTTGGCTGGGCGCGGTCGACGCGGCCCGGCCCCGACACCGGACCGGTGGTGATCAACCTGACCGGCGGCGACCGGAATGAGATTCGTCGCTGAGCACGAGGTCCGTCGGGCGCTGCCCCCGCGTCAACTGTTTCGCATCTGCACGGAAGCATTGCGGGACAACAGCTTCAGTGAGGTGACGGCCGTTGGCGTGTGCGGGGACCGGCGGCCGTCGATCAAGGCCGGCTTTCTGGCCGACGGCACGCACGGCACGAGGGTCCGGCCGCATTCCGAAGGCTCGTACTGGACCCTGGTCTTCGACCGGCACGACCAGCTACGCGGCTGCGTGGAAGCGGTCTACCTCAGCTACTCGCGCGCCGCTTCCGTACTGCTGGACTGGCCCAGCCGCAACGGAATCGACAGCTTGCTGGTATGCGGAACCGGCCGGCTGGGCAGCGCCTGCGTGGCGCTGGCCAACGCCGTGCTGCCGGAGGTGCCGGTCCACTACTGGTCACCTCGCGGCAGGCCACCACGGGACGGCCTGGCGACACCGTGGCAGCCGGGGGACCGGATGCCGTCGGCGGTGCTGACCGCCACCCCGTCGACCACCCCGCTTCCGTTGCCCCTCAACGGGGTTCGGTACGTGGGCGTCGGCGGCGGAGTGCGGGAGATCGACTCTGCGGAGGCCGCCGACGCGGTCGTCCGCACGGCCGGCGGAGGCGGCGGCCTCGACGTGCTGCTCGCCGCGGCCGTACTAGACGTCTTGGAGGGAGAACATGACTGCGACCACCACCTGGGTTGACTCGGTGCTGTCACTGGTCGGACGGACACCGTGTGTCCGTATCACGATCGAGGGCCGCGAAATCGCCCTGAAGCTGGAGGGCTTCAACCCCACCGGCACCCTGTACGACCGGGTCGCCGCGCACGCGAAGATCACCAGCCCGCGGCCGCACGTGCAGGACGGCGGCCCGCTGGCGGCCTCGCTGGCGATGCTCACCGCCACCATGCACATTCCATTGTCCTACAACGAAACCGAGCCCACCCTGTTCGGTGCGATAGCGTCGGCGTTCGGGGCCGAGTCGACCGAGCCCGCGCCGAGCAGCGGTTACCGGCTCGATGTGGACGCCGTGCACGCCGAGCTGCGCACGGAGCTCGACCACGAGCTGGACGAGGAATTCCGGCTCCTCGTGCCGGAGCTGTTCGGGCCGGCCACTGTGGACCTGGAGATGCGCACCCAGCTGGGCCACCAAGGCGTGCTCGTGGACGCGCGCAGCGCAGCCGTTGTCCGCCAGGCACTTGCCCTGCCCACCGAAGAATTGGTCGTCGTCGTGTGTCTGGCCGACGGCGCACTGGACCAGGACGGAACACTGTGACCGCGTTGCTCGACCTCATCGGCGGCACCCCGCTGCTCGCCCCGTCCACCCTCCGCCTCGCCGGCGGCGCGGACCTGCTGCTGAAGCTGGAGGGACACAACGCCAGCGGCAGCGTCAAGGCCCGGCCGGCATTGAACATGCTGCGCGCCGCCCAGGCCCGCGGCGATCTGCCGCCCGGCCGGCCGGTGGTGGAACCCAGCAGCGGCAACCTCGGTCTCGCGCTGGCGATGTGTTGCGGCGCACTGGGTATCGAGTGCCACCTCGTGGTGGATCCCCGGATGACGCCGTACAGCAAGCATGTCATGCAGATGTACGGCGCGACCGTGCACCAGGTCGAGCAGCCCGACGAGAAGGGCAGCTGGCAGGGCAGCCGCCTGGCCAGGGCCCGCCGGATCGTCGAGGAGCAAGATGCGCTGCTGCTCCTCCAGTACAGCAATCCCGACAACGCAGCCGCGCACGAGTCGCTGACCGCCGCCGAGCTGATCGAGCAGCTCGACGGCCGGACACCGGACGTCTGCGTGGTCGGGGTCAGCACCGGCGGGCAGATCTCCGGTCTGGGCCGGGCCTTCCGGGACGCGGGGCTGCGGACCGAGATGGTCGCGGTGGACGTCCAGGGCTCCAGCATCTTCGGCGGCAGCTACCAGGCCTACCGGCTGCGCGGGCTCGGATTGTCGTGGTGGCCGGGCAATCTGGACGGCAGCGTGCTCAGCCGGGCTTATCGGGTGCCCGAGCGGCTGGCCTTCCGCACGGCCCGGGTGGTGGCCCGCCGCGAGCAGTTGCTGTCCGGCGGCGCGACCGGGGCCGTGCTGTCGGTGGCGCTGCGCGAGTCCGCCCAACTGGGGCCGGAGAATCTGGTGCTCGCCGTCGTCGCGGAGCGCGGGGACCGCTATCTCGGCCAGTTCTACCAACAGTCCTGGCGTGTCGAGCACGGCCTGGACGACTCGCTGGCCGAACCGGACTGGCTGGCGGCATGTCTGAACCTGCGGCCGCTGGAGGGCGACTGGCGGGCCGGAGAACCGCGGTGACCAGGTTCTGGACCACCCCGGTGGCGATCACGCTGCTGATCGCCCGGTCCACCTCGGTCGCCGGCGACGCCCTCTACCAGATGGCGATCATCTGGCTCGTCGTGCAGCTCACCGGTTCCAGCCAGGCCGTCGCGCTGACCGGCATCGCCGAGGCGGTGCCGGTGGTGCTGGTCGGCGTGCTGGGCGGCCGGTGGCTGGACCGGGGCGGCAAGCTGAAACTGTTGGCGTGGCTGGACATCGTCCGGGCGGTGCTCGTCGCGCTCCCGGTCGCGCTCTACGCCGGCGGCCAGCTCCAGTACTGGCACCTGATTCTGCTCGGTGTGCTGATGACCGCGATGAACCTGTTGTTCACGCCGGGCATGCAGAGCGCGCTGCCGTCACTGGTGCCGAAGGAGCACCTGACCCGCGCCCACGGCCTGATCGACGCCACCGAGCGTATCGGCCGGATCAGCGGCCCCGGCCTGACCGGGGTCCTGCTGGCGTTCCTGCCGGTCGTGGGGCTGTTTCTGGTCGACGCGGCCACTTTTGTGCTCAGCGCGGCGGCCTTCGTGCTGCTCGGCCGGTGGGCGCGGCCGGTCGCCGCGACCGGGGCGAAGGGGCCGCGGCCCAGCCGGATCAGCCAGCTGGCCGCCGGCTTCCGGTTCGTCCGCGGCGAGCCGGTGATCAGCCGGATCATCCTCGTCCGGTCGCTGAACAACTTCGCCTGGGCCGCCTACCTGGTGGCCACGCCACTGTTGGTGCTGCACACGTACGAGCAGACGCCGGCGGCGTGGGGCCTGCTGATCGCCGCCTACGCGGTGGGCCAGCTGCTGGGCGGGATGTGCGCGTCCAGGCTCGGCTCGACCACGATCCACCCGCTGGTGCTGCTGTCCGGCGGCTGGCTGTTCACCGCCGGCGGCTTCGTCGGCCTCGGCCTGTCCACCACGCTGTGGGTGGGCGGCCTGGCCCTGCTGATCGGCGGTTTCGGCGGCCCGCTCGCGCACGTCAGCACCGACGGCCATCTCGCCGCCACCACGCCGCACGAGTTGCAGGGCCGGGTCTTCTCCTTGCAGTTCATGACGATGAAGCTCGTGCAGATGCTCGGGCTGGCCGCCGCCGGCCTGCTCGGCGCGCACCTGGCCGCCGGCGCCGTGCTGGTGCTGGCCGGGCTCCTGATGGCCGCGGTGTCGGTCGTGTCCCTGCTTTTCCCGATTCGCAAGGAAGTTCTCACGTGAGACTGCTCAGAACCGCCGCGGTGGCCGCGGTCGCCGTGCTGCTCGGGGCCTGCGCCGCGCCGTCGGCCGCGACCCGCGACACCGTGGTGATCGCGGTGAATCCCGAGCCCACCACGCTCAACCCGTTGCTGGGCTTCGGTCCCTACGGCGCGTCCAAGCTGTTCGACGGCCTGGTGGCATTGGACGACAAGCTGAACCTGGCGCCGGCGCTGGCCCAATCGCTGCCCACGGCCGGCGACGGCAACCGGACCTTCACCTACACGCTCCGGCCCGGCGTCACGTTCTCCGACGGCAGCCCGCTGACCTCCGAGGACGTGGCCTTCACCTATCAGTCCATTCTGGACCCGAAGACCAACACCACGCTGCGCACCGACTTCGCGGCCATCGAGTCGGTGCTGACCCCCGACCCCCGGACCGTGGTGTTCCACCTCAAGTACCCGTACGCCACCTTCCCGCAGTACACCGGGATCGGGATTGTGCCGGCGAAGCTGTTGCGCGGCAAGGACGTCAACACCGACCCGTTCAACCGCAAGCCGGTCGGCAGCGGACCGTACACAGTGGAGTCGTGGCAGGCCGGCGAGCGGATGGTGCTCGCCGCGAACGAGCACTACTGGGGCGGCGCGCCGAAGGTGAAGAAGGTCGTGCTGGCGTTCGTCCGGGACGACAACGTGCGGGCGACCCGGCTGGCCAGTGGCGAACTCGACGCCGCCAGCCTGCCGCCACGGCTGGTCGACCGGTCTCGGACCCAGCCCGGCATGGTCGTGCGCAGCGTGCCCAGCGCCGACTACCGGGGCATCATGATGCCGATGGACAACCCGGTGACCGGCGACAACGCCCTGCGCCGGGCCCTGGACCTGAGCGTCGACCGGGACGCCATGGTCAGGGGCGTCCTCGGCGGCGCCGGCCGGCCGGCGTACGGGCCGCTGTACTCGCGCAGCAAGTGGTACGACCCGACCATCGAACACCCCGTCGACCTGGCCGCCGCCGGCAAGATCCTCGACGACGCCGGCTGGGTCGAGGGCGCGGACGGGATGCGCCACCGTGGCGACACCGCGGCGAAGTTCACCGTCATGTACAGCGCGGCCGACACCGTGCGCAAGGACATCGCCCTGGCCTTCTCCGCCGACGCCAAGAAGATCGGGGTGGACGTGGCGGTGGACGGGCTCAGCGTGGAGGCGATCCAGCGGCGGATGAGCCACGACGCGCTGGTGATGGGCTGGGGCACGCCGTACGACCCGGACTTCATCACGTACAAGATCTTCCACTCCTCCTACGCCGGCAAGGGCTGGTTCAACCCGGGGCACTACCACAACCCCGAGGTGGACCGGCTGCTCGACCAGGGCCGCACCACCTCCGACGAGACCGCCCGGATCGGCATCTACCGTGCGCTGCAACAGGAACTGGTCAAGGACCCGGCATGGCTGTTCTGCGTGCAGCTGGACCACGTGTACGTGATGTCCGACGCGTGGGACGGCATCCAGCCGCAGGTCGAGCCGCACAACGACGGCCTGGCCCACGGGCCGTGGTGGAACGTCGAGAAGTGGACGCCGAAACCGTGAGAGGCGCCGTGCTGCGCGGGATCATCCTGCGCCGAACGGCTCTTGCGCTGCCGATCCTGCTCGTGGTGACGCTGGCGATGTTCGCGCTGGGCGCGGCCGCCCCGTTCGATCCGGCGGCACGCTACCTCGGCGACGCGTTGGGCGGGGCCACGACCGAGGACCTGGACCGGATCCGGCACAACCTCGGCGCGGACCAGCCGTTCTACTCGCGCTGGTGGCACTGGGTCACGCAGGCGCTGGCCGGTGATCTCGGCGATTCGACCAGCCAGCACCAACCGGTGGCGCAGGTGATCGGCGAACGGATGGGATGGACCTTGTTGCTGGTCACCGTGGCGTTCGCCGGCGCCGTCGTGTTCGCGTTGCTCGCCGGCACGGTCGCCGCGGTTCGTCAGGGCGGCTGGTTCGACCGGGCCGTGACCACTCTCGCCTACGGATTCGAGGCGGTGCCGGTGTTCTGGCTGTCGCTGGCCATGATCTGGTTGCTGTCGTTGACATTGCGGTGGTTTCCCGCCGGGGGCGTCAGCGATCTACGGACCGGCGACCTGACGGCCGGCGGGGTGCTGAGCCATCTCGTGCTGCCGGCCGTGGCGTTGGCCGCGTCCCAAGCGCCATGGTTCGTCTTGTACGTCAAGCAATCCGTACGGACCGAGCTGGCGCAGGACTACGTCGTCGGCGCGCGGGCACGAGGCCTTCGGCCCCGGACCGTGGTGATCCGGCATGTGGTTCGCGGCGCTCTGCTGCCGTTCATCACGCTGGTCGGCTCGCGATTCCCGGAGCTGATCACCGGCGCGGTGCTGGTGGAGACCACGTTCTCCTGGCCCGGTGTGGCGGCGGCCACCACGGAAGCCGCGGTGGCACTGGACTTCCCGTTGCTGGCCGCGCTGACCACACTGGCCACCGGCGTTGTCCTGCTGGGGAATCTGCTCGCCGACATCGTCTACGCCTTCGCGGATCCCCGGGTGGTCGCCTCGTGAAGTTCTGGTCCAGCTTGACAGTGGTGGTCTGCGTCGTCGTGGCCGCGATCCTGGTGCCCGCCGTCGCCGGCCTGGATCAACGGGCCGTGGACCTCGACGCCGTGTTGCAGCAGCCGAACTGGGCGCACCCGTTCGGCACGGATGCGTTGGGGCACGACGTGTTGCTGCGCTGCGTGTACGGGATGCGGGTGTCCCTGCTCGTCGGCCTGGCCGCCGGGGTGGTGTCCAGCGTGCTGGGAACCGCGGCCGGTGCGCTGGCCGGTGGCTGGGGTGGCCGAGTGGACCAGGTCGTGGGCCGGATCATCGACGGCGCGTCGGCGGTTCCCCAGCTGCTGCTGGGAATTCTGCTCGTGGCGCTGTTCCGGCCCAGTGTCACGGCGGTTATCGTGTCGGTGGCCCTGACCCACTGGATGGTCGCCGCCCGCATCGTTCGCGCCGAGCTGATGTCCTTGCGCGCCAGGCCGTTCATCGACGCCGCGATCAGCGGCGGAGCGGGGCGGATCCGGGTGCTGAGCCGGCATCTGCTGCCGGCCGTGCTGCCGCACGCGGCGCTGGCCACCACGCTCATGGTGCCGCACGCCATCTGGCACGAGTCCGCGCTCTCGTTCCTCGGTCTCGGCCTGCCGCCGCATCTGGCCAGCCTCGGCACCATGATGGCCGACGGCCAGCGCGCGCTGTTCTCCGGCGCGTGGTGGGTCTCGCTGGTGCCGGGCCTGTTCATCCTGATCCCCACCCTGGCGGTGGCCGGACTGGTCGGGACCTTCCGCGACCGGATCGCGCAACGGCAACGTGTCTCGGAGTTGGCATGGTGACCCCTTCGCTGCGAGTGCGTGGCCTGTCCGTGCGGTTCGGCCCGGTCGCGGCCGCCAGTGACGTGTCGTTCGACCTCAAACCCGGCGAGGTGTTGGTCCTGGTCGGCGAAAGCGGCTGTGGCAAGTCGGTCGTGGCCTCCGGGCTGCTGGGATTGTTGCCCGCCAATGCTTCCGTGACCGGACAAGCCATGCTCGGGCCGACCGATCTGCTCGCCCTGGGCGAGCGACGACTGGCCGCGCAGGTCCGCGGGCGACAGATCGGCCTGGTTCCGCAGAGTGCGGCCACCCATCTGCACCCGGTACGAACCGTTCGCGCTCAGTTGGCCGAAACCCTGCGGGAACTCGGCGTCGCCACGACAGTCGAGCAGGCCGCCGAGCGCGCCCGGCTGCCGGCTGACCACCTCGACCGCTACCCACACCAGCTGTCCGGCGGCCTGGCCCAGCGGGCCGCGATCGCGCTGGCGCTGGCCGGCTCGCCCGGCCTCATCCTCGCCGACGAACCCACCACCGGTCTGGACCGCGCCCTGGTTCACGAGATCACCGCCGAGTTCCGACGGATCGCCGACGCCGGTCACGCCGTGCTGATGGTGACCCACGACCTGGCCGCCGCCGAACGGATCGCCGACCGGGTGGCCGTCATGTACGCCGGTCGGATCGTCGAGAACGCGCCGGCCGAGGCCTTTTTCGCCCGACCACGGCATCCCTACGCGCGTGGTCTGCTCAACGCATTGCCGGAGCGCGAGTTCGTGCCCATCGCCGGCAACCCGCCCCAGCTGTCCCAACTGCCCGCGGGCTGCGCCTTCCGGCCACGGTGCCCGCTCGGCGACTCGGCCTGCGCACGGCTGCCTGCGTCCGAGGGAGAGGAGCATGTCGTTGCCTGCCACCATGCTTGAGGCGCGGGGAATCGTCGCCGGCTACCGGCGTGGCGACCCGGTCGTTCGTGGTGTCGACCTGGCCGTGCCTGGCGGCCGGGCGCTCGGGCTGCTCGGGCCCAGCGGCTGCGGCAAGTCCACCCTGGCCCGGGTTCTCGCCCTGCTGCACGCACCATTCGCCGGCGCGGTGGCGGTCGACGGCGAGATCGCCACCGGGTATCGGTTCCGCGCGCCACGGGCGCTGCGAACCCGGATCGGCGTCGCGTTCCAACAGCCCCGCCTGGCCGTCGACCCCCGGTTGCGGCTCGCCGACATCATCGCCGAGCCGCTCCGGGCGTGCGGGCGTGACCTCTCCGCCGTGCCCGAGCTCATCGACCGCGTCGGGCTCACCCCCGACCTGCTCGGCCGGCGGCCGCATGAGGTCAGCGACGGTCAGCTGCAACGGGCCTGCGTGGCCCGGATGTTCGCCCTGAAGCCGCGATACCTGGTGTGCGACGAGATCACCGCCATGCTCGACGCCTCCACCGCCGCGCTGCTGGTCGGCGTCGTGCGCGACTACTGCGCCGACACCGGGGCCGGAGTCCTGGCCATCTCCCACGACCCCGTCCTGCTACGCCGCTGGTGTGACGATGTCGTGGCCTACGACGACCTCACCAACTCCACCTCGAAGCCGTCCTCGTCGCTGAGATATCCGGCGTAGTGGTCGGGGCCGCCGGCATACGGTTGTTTGTCGGGGAACAGCAGCGTCCAGCCGTGGGAGGGGGCCGCGGCGACGAGGGCGTCGACGCGATCCCCGGCGTGGAAGGCGAGGTGGTTGAGTCCGGGGCGCTGGCGGTCGTGGCGGTCGGAGCTCAACGCGGGGGACTGCTCGACGACGATATAGGTCTCGCCGAGCCGCCAGCTGCGGCCGGCGGACCAGTCCTGGCACTGGCCATAGCCGAGCTCGGTGAGCAGCCAACCCCAGCTGCGGATGGTCCGGTCGAGGTCGGGCACCCACAGCTCGACGTGGTGCAGCCGGCCGATCACGCGCGGCGCAGGATGATGACGGGGATCTCGCGGGGCGCGGCCTTGGCGGCGAAGTCCGTGAAGAAGGGCTTGTCCGCGGAGATCGTGGACCACAGGCGGGAACGCTCCGCGCCGGTGGCGACGTGGGCGACCGCGTCGTAGCGCTCGGCGCCGACCTCGACCGTGACCGACGGAGTGGCGACGAGGTTGTGGTACCAGGAGGGATGGGTGGCGCTGCCCTGGTTGGCGGCGATGACGACGAGGTCGTCGCCGTCGGTGAAGTAACCCAGGGGAGTGGTGAGGGCACGGCCGGTGCGGGCCCCGGTGTGGGTGACGAGCACGAGGTCGATGCCCTCCAGCGGGCCGCCGACGCGGCCGCCGTTGGCCCGGAACTCCGTGATCACCGACTGGTTGAAGTCCATGCCTGTTGTCTACCTCGTGACCGCTGGAAAGGACGAGTTTGTTCACCGGCGCGTCGCCTGGGGGTCGGCCGGCGTCCACTTGCCGTGACAACACTCCTGCCGGTGAAACACACCCGGATCGCCGCCACCGCCGGAGCGGTCGCGCTGAGCCTGCTCGCCACGGGCGTCGCGGACGCCAGCACCGACCCCGGCTACCGCACACACCGCGGCCAGCCCGTGACCGTGACCGCGAGACAGACGATCGTGTCGCACACCGCCCCCGCGCACGGAACGGTTGCCCGTGACCAGGACGGCACGCTGCGCTACACCCCGGCCCCCGGCTTCACCGGCACGGACTCCTTCACCTACACCGAAACCGACGCGGTGCGGCTGTACGACACCAAGCTGCCGCCGTTAGGCGTGGTCGGCGGCGTGCCGATCACCGCCGGGGCCTACGGCTCCTCGCTGGCCCCGGTCCCGGGCAGCCGCGACGAGTTCTACGGCCTGACCGACCGCGGCCCCAACGTGGACGGCCCCAACGGCGTCAAGATCGAGCCGTTGCCGGGCTTCGACCCGGCCATCGGCAAGTTCCGCCTGGTGAACGGGAAGGCGGTGCTGGAGCGCACGATCCCGTTGCGGGCCAAGGCCGGCACGCCGTACTCGGGCCGGGTCAGCACCGCCGCCAACACCGGCGAGACGATCCTGGACCTCAACGGCAACCCGCTGCCGGCCGATCCGAACGGCTACGACTCGGAAGGCCTGGTCGCGCTGCCCGACGGCACGTTCTGGGTGTCCGACGAGTACGGCCCGTTCATCACCCACTTCGACCGCAACGGCCGTGCGCTACAACGGCTTTCGCCGTTCGACGGCTCGCTGCCGGCCGAGCTGGCCAACCGCGTGCCGAACAAGGGCATGGAGGGCCTGACCGTCACGCCGGACGGCCGCACCCTGGTCGGCATCATGCAGTCGGCGTTGCAGCAGCCGGACCTGACCAAGAAGCCCGGCAACGTGACCACGCTGCGCATCGTCACCTACGACCTGCGCACCCGCGCCACGCACGAATACCTCTATCTGCTGGACGATCCCAAGACCACCAGCGGCGCGGTCAGCGAGATCACCGCGCTGAGCGACACCACATTCCTGGTCGACGAGCGGGACGGCAAGCCGGAGCCCGGGGCGTACAAGAAGCTGTTCATGATCGACCTGACCGGGGCCACCGACGTCGGCCCGAAGGCCGCCGGCTACGACGGGACCAGGGGCGGCCTGCTGGTCGGCCCGAACAAGGCCACCATCGACGCCTACGTCGGCGCCGACGACACCAGGACCGCCACCGCCGACCTGGCCAAGGTCGGCATCACTCCGGTGGGCAAGACCCTGGACGTCGACCTCGGCGGCCTGCTCACCGGCCTCGACCCGACCGGCGGCTTCTTCGGCCACGACAAGATCGAAGGCGTCGCCACCACCGACCACGGCCGCACCATCGTCGTCAGCAACGACAGCGACTTCGGCGTCGACGGCGTCACCAACACCGCGCCGCCGTTCCAGCTGCACGCCAAGGTGACGCCGGCCGGCGTCCAGGACGACGGCGAGTACCTGGCCATCGACACCCGCAAGCTGCCGGCCCAGACCAGGACCGTCACCGTGACCATCTCGGTGCGTTGATCCTGCCGCCGGCAGCCACCGCTGCGTGTGACCCTCCGGGGCGGCCGGCGTTTCCCTCGTCAGGGCAGGGTTTTCGCCACCCATCGGGCCCGCTGCTCGTGCTCGATCAGCAGCGCCGGATCGTCGCCGAGTCGTTCCGCCATGGCCGCGACGAGCTCCCGGTCGAACTCGGCCAGCGCCGCGAGCCACTGTCTCATTGGAACGGTCGCGGTGACGGCGATGTCGTCGCCGCGCCAGGGCGTGACCCGGTCGAGCGGCGTGAGTCGGAACCGAAACCGCACGCCAGTCATCCCATGGTCCGAGGTATAGTCGCCGGGGAGACCGGCGGCTGATGCCGGCCGCGTCTCCCCTCTGGACGCGGCCGGCACCGGCGGTGCTGACGCATCGCCTGCGTCGGACATACTGCCCAGCCGGGCTTCACTGAACCTTCGCCGAACCTTGAATCGGCGTTTGGATCAAGGTCGCCGCGGGCAGCTGGTCGAACTCCGCCAACTGCTGCCGTATCCGCGTCGCGTCCGAGCCGCGGTGCTGGGCCTCGAACAACGTGAGGGCCCGTCGCCAGGTCGAGGCGGCCTCGGCTTGCTGGCCGAGCGCGGACAGCGAGCGGCCGAGGATGTCGAGGGTGTTGGCCAGCTCGTAGAGATTGCCGAGCTGGGTGAACAGGGCCGCCGCCTCACGACAGTGCCGCACGGCCTCGTCGTGCCGGCCGAGGTTGTGCTCGATGAAGCCGAGGCTGTCCAAGGTGTCGGCCTCGACCTCGACGTTTCCCTCGCACCGGCCGGCGGTCAGGGCGGCGTTGCAGTACTCCAGCGCCTGCTCGTACTGGCCGGCGCGGGCCTTGTACCAGCCGACGAGGTTGAGCGAGTTGGCGTCCACGTCGGCCTTGGGCAGCAGGTGCAGCGCGCGCTCGGCGTGCAGCAGCGCCTCGGCGTCGCGGCCCTGACGGGCGCAGACCCAGGCGAACGACTGGTGGTTGAGCGACAGCTCGGCCGGGTCGTCGGCGCGTTCGGCCACCTCGACGGCCTGCCGCAGCTGGGCCACGGCCCGGTCGTGCTCCTTGGCCCGCGCGAAGGCCAGGCCGAGTCGCCGGTGGGCCTGGCTGATCATGCCGAGATCGTCGAGCGCCCGGGCGGCGGCCAGCGCCATCCGCCACGTCTCGACGTTGTCGGCCACATGCCCGCGTCGCCACTGGAACGTGCCCAGCGACCAGGCCAGCCGCCAGGTCCCGGCGTGATCGCCGGCGGCGGCCAGCGCCGTGAGCATGGCAAGGGTGGTGGCGTGCTCGGCCTCCAGCCAGTCCAGCGCGTGGGCGACGTCGCGATGCTTGCGCGGCAGGCAGGACGGCGGCAGCGCCGACAGCTCGATCGCCGGCCGGTCCGGATCCAGCAGCCGCTCGCCCGCGTAGGCGGTGTGGATGTAGAAGTCGCGGAGTCGTCGCGACGCCTGCCTCCGCTGGGCCTCATCGAGCTCACGATGCGCCTGCTCGTTGGCGTACAAGGAGATCAGGTCGTGCATCCGGTAGCGCCCGGGCAGGTGCTGCTGCACCAGATGGGCCGCTTCCAGTTCCCGCAGCCCGATCATGGCCACGGGGGCGGCGGAGCCGAACAGACTCGCCGCCGCCGTCGCGCTGATGTCCGGGCCGGGGGCCAGCCCCAGCTGGCAGAACATCAGCGCGGCGTCGTCGCTCAGCGCGCTGTACGAGGCGGTGAACGCCGCGCGCAGGTTCGCCGCCAGCTCGCCGACGTCGAGGGCGTCCAGCCGGGTCGAGGCCGACGCCATCTCGTCCGCGACCGCGGCCAGGCCGAAGTCGGGGTGGCCGGCGGCGCGGGCGGCGACGATGCCGAGCGCCAGCGGGAGCCCGGCGCAGTGCCGGACCAGGTCGTCGATCGCGGCCGACTCGGCGGCGACCTTGGCCGGCCCGAGCCGGCGGGTGAGCAGTGCTCGGGCGTCGGCCGGATCGAACCCGCCCAGGGCCAGCGGCTGCGCCCCGTGCGCGGCGACCAGGCCGCCGAGCCGGTGCCGGCTCGTCACCAACACCGTGCAGGTGGCGCCGCCGGGCAGCAGCGGCGCGACCTGGGCGGTGTCGCGGGCGTTGTCGAGCACGATCAACATCCGCCGGTCGGCCACCAGGCCGCGGAACAGGCCGAGCTGGGATTCCACGTCGGCCGGAATGGCCTCGGCCGGCACGCCGAGCGCGTCGAGGAAGCGCCGCACGGCGGCCGCGGTCGTCACCGGCTCGCCGGACGGGTCGAAGCCGCCGAGGTTGACGAACAGCTGGCCGTCCGGGTACAGGTCCAGGTTGCGGTACGCCCATTGCAGCGCGAGGTAGGTCTTGCCGATGCCGCCCATGCCGCCGATGGTCGAGATCACCACCGGCGAGCCGGAGCCGATCGCCTGGTCCAGCCGGGCCAGTTCGTCGGTGCGCCCGGTGAACCAGTGCGGCGCCGCGGGCAGCTGGCGGGGAATCGCGTTCACCGTCACGGGCGTGCCCGGCGCGGCGAGGACGTCGAGGTGGGCCTGACGCAGCTGCCGTCCGGGATCGACGCCGAGCTCGTCGGCAAGCCGCTTGCGGGTCAGCTCGTAGTGTTCGAGGGCGTCCGCCTGGCGACCGCTGTGGTACAGCGCGAGCATCAGCAGCCCGGCCAGTCGCTCGTCCAGCGGATGCCTCGTCGCCAGCGCCGACAGCGCCGGCAGCAGCTCGGCATGTCGGCCGCGGCGCAGCGCGACTTCGGCGTGGTCGAGCTGGACCGCCAGCCGCTCGGTCGCCAACTCCCCGCGCAGCGCCGCGAACCACGGCGTGTCCAGGTCCATCACGGCCTCGCCGCGCCACAGGCCGAGCGCCTGGTCGTACAGGGCGAGGACCTCGTCGTCGGACTTGCCGGACCGGGCCTCGGCCACCAGGGCGCGGAACCGGTGCAGGTCGACGGCGCCGTCGCCCACGGTGAGGACGTAGCCGCCGGAGCGCCGCTCGATCGCCACGCCCAGGGCCTCGAACGTGCGCCTCAATCGCGAGAGGTAGCCGTAGAGCACCTTGTGGCCGCTGCTGGGCAGCCGCTCCGCCCAGACCCGGTCGGCCAGCTGCTCCAGCGAGGTCGGCTGGCCGGCCCCGACCGCGAGCGCCGCCAGCACGCACCGTTGCCGTACGGGGCCGAGATCGAGTGGCCGGCCGTCGGCCGTCGCTTCGACGGTGCCGAGCAGCCGCAGCTCGACCGCCATGGATCGCCCCCATTCGCGCCCTTGTCGCGTCCATCGTCGCGCACCATGGCCAGCGGATTCCAGTTTTGCCGAAGAATCCGTGAAGCAGCCGGTCGGGGGACCGCGTCAGCAGGCTCGGTACCGGCCGTTGTCGCGGAGGAAGACGCCGCGGGCCACCAGGTCGTTCAGCAGCTCCCGCAGCAGCGCGGGCGAGGTGGAGGTCTGCCGAGCCAGGTCGCCGGCGCTGGTCCAGTCGGCGGCCCGCTCGGCCAGGCCGAGGGTCTTGATCACGTCGGTCAGCTCGCGCACGGCCGGAACCTAGCAGGTGCTACCCCCGGGTTGCACTTGAGGGGAATGACGTGCAACCTGTAGGTAGCACCTGAAGAGGAGAGGCAGACAGTGGACGACATCGAGCGCGAGATCGTCATTCACGCCCCGGCGGCCCGGGTCTGGGCCCTGGTCAGCGAGGCCGGTTGGTGGATCGGCGACGGCGACCGCGGCGGGCAGACCCGCAGCCGCGAGGCCGACGACATTGACGTGGTGACAGACCCCCGCTACGGGACCTTCCGGATTCGCACCGAAAAGGCCGAACCGCACAGTTATCTCGCGTACCGTTGGCTGGACGACGGGAACGAGCGCGCCACCACCCTCGTGGAGTTCTGGCTGTCCGAGGCCGACGGCGTGACCACGCTGAAGGTGGTGGAGAGCGGCTTCGTCTCGACCGAGCACCGGGACGGCAACATCAGGGGATGGCGCATGCAGTTGGACCTCGCGAAGGCCGAATGTGAGCGTTGACGCCGTGCTCGTCGCGCTGGCCGACCCGACCCGCCGCCAGCTGCTGGACGTGCTGGCCGAGCTCGGGCAGGCCAGCGCGACCACCCTCGGCGCGCGGCTGCCGGTCAGCCGGCAGGCCGTGATGAAGCACCTGCTGGTGCTGGAGCAGGCCGGCCTGGTCAGCGGCTGGCGCGACGGCCGCCAGGTGCTCTACCAGGTCGAGCCCGGCCCGCTGGAGACCACCTCCCGCCACCTGGCCGGCCTGGCCTCGGTCTGGGACCGCCGGCTGACCATGATCAAGCGCCTCGCCGAGACCGAGTCCACTTAGGACACGTTGTCGGCCAACGGGTTCACGGCTCGACCAGGCGGCGGACGGCCGCGGCGACGGTGTCGCGCGTGCGGTCCCCGGAGGGCAGCGCGGCGATGTGCTGGATCAGGGCGACGAGTTCCTCGGCGGTGAAGCGGTCGGAGACCGTGCCGGCGGCCTGGGCGGCGCGGACGGCGTCGACCTTGGCGTCGGTGGACTTCACGGCCAGCGGGGTGGCCAGCGCGGCCTCGCCGCGCTCCAGGCGGTACCAGGTGACCAGGCGGGCGACCTCGGGGTTGGCCTGGTGGGAGTCGTAGAGCCGGGCGGCGTAGCCGGGCAGGTCGTCGGCGTCGATGGGCACGGTGCTGACGATGGTGCGCACGATCTGCTCGAAGACGGCGTCGAACAGCTCGTCCTTGCCCTTGAAGTAGGTGTAGGCCAGGCCGGCGCTGCACCCGGCGCGCTTGGCGACCTGGTCCATCCGCGCGCCGCTGATGCCGTGCGCGGCGAACTCGGTCAGGGCGGCGTCGAGCAGCTGCTGCCGCTTGGCCTCGGGGTCGCGCGTCGCCATGCGACCAGGGTAATTGAGTGAACGTTCAGTTGCCAAGCCGGCGGCGGCCGGCGAAGCCCAGGTCGTCGCGGTGGTACCAGGCCAGCTCCCGGTCGCCCTCCAGCCAGCACAGCAGCACCGGCACTCCGTCGAGCTCGGCCGGGAAGTCGACCAGCAGCGGGGCCAGGCCCTTGAGCTCGGCCCCGGTCTGCTGCACCACGGTCATCAGCTCGTCCAGCCGGGCCTGCGCGGCCTTCCACTCGGGCAGCCCGCCGATCGAGGTCGGCGGGCCGCCGAGCACGAGCGAGGCGGCCACCTCGGCGGCGTCGGCCCGCAGCGCCACGATCTCGTCCAGAACCGGCAGAAGCCGGGCCAGCTCGTCCCGCGCCTGCCCGACAGTGAACAATCCCATGCGTCCAGCCTGGCAGATGGTGCATCCTTCACTGATGTCGCGTGTCGCGCCCCGGATCCTGGCGTTGGCGGCGCTGCTGCTGCTCGCGGTGGTCGCCGCCCGCGGCGCGACGTCGTTCCAGCTCACGCCGTTGCGGCTGACGCCGGCCACCCCGACCGCCACCGCGCCGCCGGCGCCGCCCCCGCTGCCGCAGGACAACCAGACCGGCGGCCCGCTGGCCTGGGTGATCATGCTCCTGGGCGTCGTGGGCCTGTTGTTGGCCGTGGCCACCATCATCACCCTGCTCACGCTCATCCAACGGCGTGGCCGCACCCGGACGCTGGTGGCCGCCCAGAACGGCGACCGGGAGGCCGACGGCGGGGCCTACGGCTCGCTCGGATCCTTGGTGCAGGCCGGAAAGCGGGCGCTGGTGCGGTTGCGGGCCCGGGAGGGCGGCCCGCCGTCGGACCGGGTGATCGAGGCCTGGCTGGCCCTGGAGCGCGCGGCCGTCGAGACCGGCACCGAGCGGCAGCCGCACGAGACGCCGACCGAGTTCGTCGGCTCGGTCCTGGCCGGGCACGACGTGAGCCCCGATGCGCTGGACGACCTGCGCCGGCTCTACGGGCGGGCCCGGTTCGGGCCGGCCGGCGTGATGACCGACGCCGACGCCGAGGCCGCCGGCGACGCGCTCGACCGCATCATCGCCGACCTGGAGGCGGCCCGTTGACCTGGCTAGTGACCGGCGCGGCCGCCGTGGTCGCGTTCCTGTTCCAGTACATCGTGGTCGGCGTGCCGCTGCTGCCGTGGGCGGTGCTGATCACACTGGCCATCGCCGGCCTGGTGTTCGTGGGCGTGCGCATGCTGCCGGCGGTCGACCCGAGCTGGCAGCCGCTGCCCACCGGCTCGTCGGCCCCGATCGCCACCCACGCCAGCTCGCTCGGCGCGCGCCTGGCCGACGCCGAGACCGACCCGCACCGCTTCGTCACCAGGGTCCGGCCCCGGCTGCAAGCGTTGGCACTGGGGCGAATTCGCCGCCATCCCGGCTGCGGCGACATCGGGCTGGACGACCCCATGGCCCGTGAGCTGCTGGGCGAGGACCTGCACCGGCTGCTCACCGATCGGACCGCGGCCATGCCCAACCCGGCCCGGCTGGTGGAACTGTTGAACCGACTGGAGGAACTGTGACTGCTGTGGCCACCGCGAGCGACGCGGTGCTGGAGGCCGTCGGGCAGGTTGTCGTCGGCGGGCGTCGCACGCTGCGCCTGGCCCTGGCCGCGGTGCTGGCGGGCGGTCACGTGCTGCTGGAGGACGTGCCGGGGCTGGGCAAGACGTTGCTGGCCCGCAGCCTGGCCCAGGCGCTGGGCCTGGAGTTCCGCCGGCTCCAGTGCACGCCGGACATGCTGCCGGCCGACATCACCGGGTCCTTCCTCTACGACCCGTCGACCCGCGAGTTCGCCTTCCGCCCTGGCCCGGTGTTCGCCGGGCTGCTGCTGGCCGACGAGATCAACCGCACGCCGCCGAAGACGCAGTCGGCGTTGCTGGAGGCCATGCAGGAGAAGCAGGTCACCGTCGAGGGCCGCACCTTTCCGCTGCCCCGCCCGTTCCACGTGCTGGCCACCGCCAATCCCGTGGAATACGAGGGCACCTATCCGCTGCCGGAGGCGCAGCTGGACCGGTTCCTGCTCCGGCTGGACGTCGGCTATCCGCCGGCCGAGCAGGAGATCGAGGTGCTGCGCCGGCGGCTGGCCCGGCGGCGCGAGGAGACCGAGGTCGCCCCGGTGGTGGACGCGGCCGGGCTGGCCGAGCTCCAGGCCGAGGTGGAGAAGGTCGCGGTGGACGAGGACATCCTGCGCTACTGCGTGGATCTGGTGGCGGCGACCCGGGCCCACCCGGCGGTGGAGGTCGGCGCGTCGCCCCGCGGCTCGCTCGCGCTGACCCTTGTCGCCCGCGCTCTGTCCGTTGTGGACGGTCGTGATCACGTGCTTCCGGAGGATGTCAAGGAGTGCGCGGTCGCGGCGCTCGCGCACCGGCTGGTGCTGCGGCCGGAGACGTGGACATCGGGCGTCACCGGCGTGCAGGTGGTGACCGAGCTGCTGGGCAAGGTGCCGGGGCCGGCGAGCACGCGATGAGCACCCGGGCGGAGCGGATTCGCTCGGCGCTTCGCGGCGGCCGCAACGAAACCTGGCACGGCACCGAGACCATGCGCCGCGCCCTGCTGCTCGGGGTCGGGCTGGTCGTGGTCGGCGTGATCATGCACAAGGCCGAGCTGGTGCTGATCGGCGCGCCGCTGCTGATCTCCGGCGTGCTGGCCGTGCGAGCGGCGCCATCGGGCGTGCCCGCGGTGCAGGTGACGCCGCCGCCGCGTACGGCCGAGAGCACCGACACCACATCGGTCGTCGTCGAGATCGAGCCCGGCGAGAACGCCGAGCTGCTGGCCATTCGCTTGCCCACCAAGGGAGTCAAGGGCCCGGGCGTGGTGCACCTGCTGCCGGCGTCGGTGCGGCGGGTGTCCGCGCCGCTGCGCCGCTCGGCCTGGGGCGTCGGCGTCGACGTGCGGGTCGACCACCTGCTGGCCGGACCGGACGCGATGGTCGTGCACGGGCCGATGGTCGGCAGCGACATGAGCCGAATCGTGTTGCCGCCGTTGGACAAGCTGCCGGTCGGGCCACTGCCGCCGCGACCGGCCGGGCTGGTCGGCGCGCACCGCTCCCGCCGTCCCGGCGACGGCGTCGAGCTGCGGGACATCCGGCCGTTCCAGCCGGGGGACCGGCTGCGCGGCATCGACTGGCGGGTTTCCCTGCGCAGCGACAACGGCGAGTTGTCCGTACGCGAACGACACGCCACCGCCGACGCCGACATCGTGCTGGCGCTGGACACCCGGTCCGATGTGGTGCCGGACCTGTCCGAGTGGTCGGTGTCCCTGCTCGGCTCGACCGTCCGCCCCGGCGGCAGCCTCGACACCTCGGTGCGGGCCGCCGTGTCCCTCGCCGCCAGCTACCTGCGGCTGGGGGACCGGGTCGGGCTGGTCGACCTCGGCCGGCCGCAACTCGGGCTCGCGCCCGCCGTCGGCCGCCGGCAACTTCTGCGGCTGCGCAACCAGATCGTCGTGTGCGCGGCCAACGCCGGCTGGTCGCCCGCGCCCGTGCTGGCCGAGCGTCAGGTGCCCTCCGGGGCCGTCGTGGTGATGCTGTCGCCCTTCCTCGACGACGCCATCGTGCAGACCGCCGTGCACGCCGCCCGGCGCGGAAACCGTGTGCTGGCCGTCGATGTCCTGCCGTCCGGGCTCATCGCCGACCGATCCGACCGGTGGGGCGAGGTCGTGCGGCGGATGCTGCTGCTGGAGCACAGCGCCCGGCTCACCGCCCTGCGGGACCGGGGCGTGGCCGTGATGTCCTGGTCGGATGGCGGCTCCGTCGCCGACCTGCTGCGCCGGATCCGCCGATGACCCTCGACCTGCGCCCGGGCCTGCCCGGCTGGCTGCTGCGGGCCGCGATCGGCCTGCTCGGCGTGCTGGTGGTCATCGTGCTCGCCGGGCAGGGGCTCGGCTTCGCCATGCAGGTCGTGCTCCTCCTGGTGGTCGCCGTCTCCGTCGCCCTGCCCAGCTCCCCGGCCATGACCGTGCTCATCGGCGCCGCCGCCGTCGCCACCGCCTTCCTGGACGGCGCCGACGTCAGCGTCTCGGCCGTGCTGCTGATTCCCTTGCTGCACCTGGGCCACATGCTCTCCGCCATCGCCGCCGTGCTGCCCCTCGACTCCCGGCTGCACCTCTCCGCCTTCCGCCGACCCCTGCGCCGCTACCTGCTCATCCAGGTCGCCGTCCTCGCCCTCGTCGTCGTCGCCGTGCTGCTGCCCGCCGGCCGGATCGACCCCCTCGTCGAAGCCGCCGGCTTCCTCGCCGCCGCCGGCATCGCCCTGCTCGCCCTGCCCCGCAACTGACCTGCCTGCCGGTGGCCGCCGCACGTGAGTGGCCTACTTGGCCTCCAGGCGCACCTAAGCCACTCACGTGCCTCCTTCCTCACCACGTGAGTGGCTTGGGTGGCTGTTGGGCGCAAGTGAGCCACTCAGGTGCCCCCGGTGGTCTCTCGGGCGCAGGGCGTTGACACGTGCCGCCCGTCACACTAATTTTCCCGACGTATTTCGAGAATGTGAAGCTGGTTCGCATATGTGAAACTGGAGGCGGGGATGTCGATCAACCGCAGGGATCTGCTCCGGTACGGCGTCGCCGCGGGCGTCTCCACGGCGGCGGTCGGCACGCTGGCGGCCGGCACCGGAGTGGCCGCGGCCGCGGGCAGCGCCGCGCCGGTCACCGACGCCGAGAAGATCATCGCCGCCTACCGGGAGCTCCAGGTCGGACGCAACCTGCCGTCGCCGGAGAGAACCGGAGCGGTGAAGGCGCTCGACGAGGTCGCCCTCCAGTACGACTCGACCATGAACATCGCCGGCGACCAGCTGTGGACCGACCTCAAGGTCGGCCCGGGCAGCGACTACTTCCCGACGATGTACTACCGGCTGCGCACCATCGCGGTGAACTACGCGACGCCCGGCTCGGCCCTGTCGACCAAGCCCGGCCAGGCCGCGCGCATCGCCACCGCGCTGGAGACGCTGTACCGCACCGAGTACAACGAGAACGTCGGCGAGATCGGCAACTGGTACTCGTACGAGATCGGCGTGCCGTACTGGCTGATCCAGACCCTGGTGTGCATGCGCGACCAGCTGGCCGACGCCGACCTCCAGCGCTACCTGCGTCCGGTGCTGCGCTTCAACAACGACCCGAACTTCCGCACCGCCACCAAGGGCCTGGTCGAGACCGGCGCCAACCGCGCCGACAAGTCGCTGATCAGCATCGTGGCCGGCGCGCTCGGCGGCGACTCGCAGCGCATCGTGAGCGCGCTCGCGGCCGTCACCGACCAGGCCGGCGGCGGCGCGGCCAACCTGGTCGCCCGGGTGACCAAGAGCGACGGCTACCACACCGACGGCTCGTTCATCCAGCACGACGTCGTGCCCTACCCCGGCCACTACGGCCTGGTGCTGCTCACCGCGGCGGCCGGCATCATCCACGTCACCGACGGCACCGCGACCCAGCTTTCCGCCGACGTGAAGCAGAAGTTCTACGACACCGTGGCCGACGTGTACGCGCCCTTCGTGGCCTCCGGCGCGATGATGGAGCCGGTGCGCGGCCGCATGCTGTCCCGGCAGGGCGAGACCGGCTACGACGCCGGCCACCAGCTCACCGCCGCCGTCGTGCTGCTGGCCCGGCACGCCACCGGAAACACCCGCAAGCAGCTGGTCTCCCTGGCCACCAAGTGGATCAAGGAAGGTCAGTGGGCCCCGTACTTCAAGGTGGAGAACCTGGTCCGGTTCTCCGGTGGCCTGCAGATGGTCGGCGTGCCCGAGGTGGAGTTCGCCAAGGAACTGTCCACAAGGGACGCCGCGCACACCGTGTCGTCGCACCGGATCTTCCCGCAGCAGGACCGGATGGTGCACATCACGCCGACCTGGTCGGCCTCGCTCGGCGTCGGCTCCCCCCGGATCTGCCGCTACGAGTCCATCAACGGCCAGAACCTGCACGGCTGGTACGTCGGCGACGGCGTGCTGTACACCTTCCTGCCCGGCGACCAGGGCAACTACAGCGACGCCTACTGGCCGACCGTGGACGCCACCGCGCTGCCCGGCACCACCGAGAAGGACGCCACCCCGCCCGCGCTCCAGGCCACCCCGATCACCACCACCCCGTGGGTCGGCGGCTCGCGCTGGGACGACCGGCACGGCGCGTTCGGGCTGGACTTCCTGTCCCAGGACGGAACCCTGTCGGCCAAGAAGTCGTGGTTTTTCACCCCCGACGGCGTCGTCTGCCTCGGCGCCGGCATCACCGACGCCACCGGCGCGCACGTGCGGACCACCGTGGAGAACCGCAGCCTCGGCGAGAACGGCACCCGCCGCCTGACCGCCCAGCGGCACTGGCTGCACCTCGACGGCGTCGCCGGCTACGTCCTGCTCGACGACGCTTCCGTTGTCACGTCACGGGAAGACCGCACCGGCACCTGGTTCGGCGTGGACACCGGGGCCAACACCCACGGCACCACCGTGCCGTACACGCGGCGGTTCCAGAAGATCCTCATCGACCACGGCCCCAACCCCAAGGGCGCTTCCTACGCCTACGCCGTGCTGCCCGGCGCCACGCCGTGGGAGACCGCCGGGGCCCGCGGCCGGTACCGCGTGCTGGCCAACACCGCTGCCGTGCAAGCGGTTCAGCTCGACTCCGACATCACCGGCGCCAACTTCTGGGCCGCCGCCACCGTCGGACGCGTCTCGGTCTCCGCCCCGGCCTCGGTGTTGTGGTCCCGGGGTCGGGGCGGCTGGAACTTCGCCCTGTCCGACCCCACCCAGCTCCAGACCTCCGTCACCGTCAAGGTCGCCGGCGTCGGCAGCCACACCGTCGACGTCACCGGCTCCCTCGGCGCCACCCACACCTTCAAGATCGGCTGGTGACCTCACGCCAGGCCCGATACTGGCGCAGTGAAAGGCCCGTTACTGGCGTTTTGGGGGTGTCATGAAGGGCCCCTTACTGACGTTGGACGTCAGTAAGGGGCCCTTCATGACGTTCAACGTGAGGGAGTCACCAGGCGACGGGGCCGTTCTCGTCGAAGAAGCCGGCGTTGGGGCCGTCCTCGCCGATGGTGGCCATGGTGACGGCGATCTCCGCGCCCTGGGCCGGGGTGCGGTGGCCGCTGAAGTGGTTGAGGTCGGTGGCGCAGTAGCCGGGGCAGACGGCGTTGACCTTGAAGCCCTCCTTGCCCAGCTCCCGCGCGTACTGCACGGTCACGGCGTTCAGCGCCGACTTCGAGGTCGGGTAGGGCAGCATGAACGGCAGCTGGTTGTTCGGCCCGGTCACGAAGTCCAGCGAGCCCACCGAGCTCGACACGTTGACGATGCGCGGGGCGGCCGACCGCCGCAGCAGCGGCGTGAAGGCGTCGATCATCCGGATCACGCCGAACACGTTGGTGTTGAACACGGTCTGCATGGTCGCCACGTCGTTGGCCCCGCCGCCGGTGATGGCCGCGTTGTTGACCAGCACGTCCAGCCGCCCGTACTCGGCCTCCACCAGCTCCGCCGCCGCGGCCACGCTCGCGTCCTCGCTCACGTCCACCACCACCGGCCGCGCCCCCAGCTCCTGCGCCGCCGCCGCCACCAGCTCCGGATTCCGCCCGCCCAGCAGCACCGTCACGCCCCGCCCCAGCAGCTGCGCGGCGATCTCCCGCCCGATGCCCTTGTTCGCCCCAGTGACCAGAGCGATGTTCTTGTTCTCGGTCATACCCCGAGTCAACCCCCGGGTGAACCGCGCGGCCAGGACTCGTTCGATACCTGGCGATACCCTGGAGGTATCGCTGAGGGGACGGAGAGTGGCCGTGACCGATCTGAGCAGGCCGGCGGTGGACTCGGAGGACGTGCGGAAGTTCGTGGCGGTGGCGCAGGAGCTGCACTTCGGACGGGCGGCGCAGCGGCTGGGGATGGCGCAGCCGCCGCTGTCCAGGGCGATCCGGCAGCTGGAGCAGCGGCTGGGGGTGGAGCTGCTGATCCGCAACAGCCGAGGGGTGCGGCTGACGGAGGCGGGGGAGGTGCTGCTGCACGAGGGGAGCAAGGCGCTGGAGGCGGTGTCGGCGGCGGCGAGGAAGGCGCAGCGGGCCGGGACGGCGCAGCCGCGGCTGGTGGTGGTGATGAAGCCGGGCGGGGACGCGGGCCTGCTGGCGGGGATTCTCGAGGCGTACGAACGGGATCCGGACGCGGTGCCGGCGGATCTGGAGTTCACGGCGCCGGGGGAGGCGGCGGCGCGGCTGCGGGACGGGCGAGGGGATGTGGCGTTCCTGCACAAGCCGTACGAGGACCTGAGCGGCTTCGACTCGGAGGAGCTGCTGACGCTGAGGGTGGTGGCGGTGCTGCACCGCAGCCACCGGCTGGCCCGCCGGCGCAGTCTCCAGATGGCGGAGCTGGCCGGCGAGCCGATGCCGAGCTGGGCGGGGCCGAACCCGGAGGGCGGGCCCCGCGTCCAGCACGCGGCTGAGGTGATGCAGCTGATCTCCCTGCGCCGGCTGATCGCGCTGCTGCCGGAGTCGGTCTGCGCCTCGCTGCGCGAGGATCTGGTGGCGATCCCGGTCCTGGACGCGGAGCCGAACACGATCGTGCTGGCCTGGCCGGAGCGCTCCCGGTCCCGCGCGGTGGCGGCGTTCGTCCGCGCGGCGACCGAGAGCACGGCGATCGGGAGCGCGGCGATCGGGAGCGCCGAGCCGGCCCAGGTGGTCTAGCCGGTCACGAGGAAGGTGAAGTCCTCGCGGACCCGGGCGTCGAGGTCCACGGGCAGGTCGAGCGGCAGGGCCCGCACGGCCGAGCGGCTCAGGCCGAGGCCGGCCATGAGCAGCTTGACCACGCGGATCGGGGCCGGCAGCTCGAACCGGACGAAGACCTCCAGCGGTTCCCCGTCGTAGAACGGGGTGTCGGTGTCCAGGGTCCAGGCGCCGGCCCAGTCCAGCCGGTGGCCGCAACGGCCGGCCAGGC
This sequence comes from Kutzneria sp. NPDC052558, assembly GCF_044547355.1. Lineage (NCBI taxonomy): Bacteria > Bacillati > Actinomycetota > Actinomycetes > Pseudonocardiales > Pseudonocardiaceae > Kutzneria > Kutzneria sp. NPDC052558. Next base: position 21,821 of record NZ_JBIUAG010000022.1, on the reverse strand, counting down.
CGGAGTCCATGACCACCCGGCGGATCATGGTCGGGTCGTTGGCCTCGTAGGCCAGCAAACGCCGATGGTCCAGCGCCTGCACGTGGATTCGTTCGTGCAGCGGGATCTTCGAGGTGCGGTCGCACTGGTCGCAGCCGATCAGCAGCCACACGTCGAGCAGTTTGCCGCTGGCGTTGACCCGGAACTTGCCGGTGGCGTGGTGCCGGTCGGCGCGGCAGGACACACAGGGCCGGATGACGGCGGGCAGGCCGAGTTCTCGGACCACCCACAGCGCCTTCCGGTCGACGGGCGCGCGAAGTTCACTCATGGCTGTGGCGGTTCTCCAAGGTAGGCAGGGGAAGCGCCACGCAGCCATGGACCGCCCCCCTGGGTCAATGGCGTGCTACGCGACGTGTCGGATCACGTCGCGTCGATACGAGCCCGCACCGGTCACGGGGTGCGGACTGGATTCGCCATTGCCTACGGCCACATGCCCGACATCATCGGCAACGGGCCGAGCGGCGGGCAACCGGTTTTTCCGCCGGACACACGCGTGGCGCCCGACCCTCGGTGAGGGTGGGCGCCACGCGCGGGGAGAGCGTCAGTTGGTCAGGGTGCTGCACTGGCCGGCGGCGGGGCCACCGACCGTGTCCGGCAGGCCGTTGTCGGCCGGCGCGGGGTTGTTGCCGGTGCAGGCGAGCGGGCCGCCGACCGAGGTCGACGTCACGATCGCGGCGGCGTTGTCGACCAGCGACACGGGACCGTCGACGCGGGCGGTCTCGATGCTGGTCTCACCGGTGGTGCCGACGATGCTGGCCGGACCCGAGACGTGGGTGCCGAGCAGCACCACGGCGGCCGCGCCGGAGGCCGACAGCGGGCCGCCGATGGAGCCGCCGAAGGCGTAGAGCGACGCGCCCGGCGACACGGTGACGGGCCCGTTCACGGTGCCGGTCAGGCAGGTCACGCCCTTGACGGTCAGCGGCCCGTTCACGGTGCCGTCGATCGTGGTGGCGCACACCGGGTTCGGCTTGCCGAGAAGCTCCACTTCGGACAGTGTCGCGACCGAGCCCAGCTCCAACCGGTAGTAGTTGTACCGACCGGACCTGGCCACGCTGAACGCCTTGGTCTGCCGGGCATCGGTGAACTTCACACCGCTGCGCTGGTCGACCGTGGTCCACGTCTTCCCGTCGTACGATGCCTTCAACGCCCACGAGGTCGGCGCCGCTGCCGCCGAGGAACCCGACGTCAGCGTGTACATCTGCACCCGCTGGGTCGCATCGGATGGCTGCACGGCCACCGGGGCGTCCACAGTGGACTGGGTGTTGGAGGTGTTGTCGAACAGGGCGCCCTGCTTGGGATCCGTCAGGTCGTGCAGCGGTTGCGCCACCGCGTTGCCCTGGGTGATGGACACCGGGGCGGCGTTGCTGCCGCTGCCCCACTTCGACGGGTTGGGCCCCATGTCGAAGTCCAGGGTGCCGCCGTTGGCGAGCAGGCTGTTGGGCAGGTAGGTCTTGTCGTACGCCTTGCCGTTGACCTTCAGGCCCTGCACGTAGATGTTCTTGGCGTTGTTCTTGGGCGCGTTGACCACCAGCGACTTGCCGTTCTCCAGGTGGATGGTCGCCTTGGTGAACAGCGGGGAGCCGACGGCGTAGTCGCCGCTGCCCATGGTCAGCGGGTAGAAGCCCAGCGCGCTGAAGATGTACCACGCCGACATCTCGCCGTTGTCCTCGTCGCCGGGGTAGCCCTGGCCGTTCTCGCTGCCGATGTAGAGCCGGGACAGCGCCTCCCGCACGTACTGCTGCGTCTTGGCCGGCTGGCCCGCGGCGTCGTACATGTAGATGATGCCGTGCGAGGGCTGGTTGCTGGCCCCGTACTGTCCCATTCGGACGTCACGGGCCTCCACCATCTCGTGGATGATGCCGCCGTAGCTGCCGGGGAACTTGGCCGTCTCCGGCGTGGTGAAGAACTGGTCGAGCTTGGCCGCCAGCTTGTCCTTGCCGCCGTACAGATTGGCCAGGCCCTGGCCGTCCTGCGGCACCGAGAACGCCATGTTCCAGCCGTCGGTCTCGGTGAAGTCGCCGCCCCACACCCGCGGGTCGAAGCTGGCGCCCGGGTTGTGCTCGCTGCCGTCGGGGTTGCGGCCCTGGAAGAAGCCGACCGTCGGGTCGAACAGGTTGACGTAGTCCTGGGCCCGGTTCAGGAAGTACGTGTAGTTGTCCGAGTACTCCTGCCGGCGCGGGTCGTTCGGCTTAGCCTTGTCCAGCAACGCCTTGGACATCTGGGCGATGCCGTAGTCGTTGACGTAGCCCTCCATCGCCCAGGAGAAGCCCTGGTCGGTGGCGGTCGAGGTGTAGCCGAGGAAGTTGGAGGTGTCCAGGCCCTTGCGGCCGACACCGGAGCTGGTCGGCGCGACGGTGGCGTTCTTCACCGCGGCGTCGTAGGCCGCCTGCACGTCGAAGTTGTCGATGCCCTTGACGAAGGCGTCGGCGAAGGCGACGTCCGAGCTGGTGCCGGTCATCAGGTCGGCGTAGCCGGGGGAGGACCAGCGCGAGGTCCAGCCGCCGTCCTTGTACTGGTTGACGAAGCCGTCGATCATCTTGCCTTCCATGGAAGGCGACAGCAGCGAGTAGGCCGGCCAGGTGGTGCGGGCGGTGTCCCAGAACCCGTTGTTGACGTACATGGCGCCGTCGGAGATCTTGGCCCCGGTCTGGGTCGGCGTGTTCGCCCCGACCAGCGGTGACACCGGGCTGGCGTACTGGTATTTCGGGCTGGCCGTGGTGCCGGTGTTCTCGTACGCCTCGTTGGGGTACAGGAACAGCCGGTACAGGTTGGAGTACAGCGTCACCAGCTGGTCCTGGCTGGCCCCCTGCACGGTGATCACGCCGAGCTGGGAGTCCCACGCCTGCTGGGCCCGGGCCCGCACCGAGTCGAACGTGTCGGAGGAGGAGACCTCCTGCTCCAGGTTCTTCCTGGCCTGGTCCACCGACAGCAGCGAGGTGGCGATCCGCATGGTCACGGTCTTGTCCGCGCTGGTGTCGAACTGGAAGTAGCCGGTCACGTTGTCGCGGCCGCTCCCGGTGAGCTTCGCGCCGGCGGTGACCGGCTTGTCGAAGGTGGCGTAGACGAACATCCGGGTCGCGCCGGTGGACAGGCCGCTCTTGACGTCGGAGTAGCCGGTGGCCACCCCGGTCGCCGGGTCGAGGGTGAGCCCGCCCGAGTTGTTCACGTTGTCGAAGTCCACAGTGGACTGGTTGCCGGTGAAGGTGAAGCGGAACACCGCGGCGTGGTCGGTCGGGGTGATCTCGGTCTTCATGCCGTTCTGGAACTTCACCGAGTAGTAGTCCGGCTGGGCGATCTCGTCGTCGTGGCTGAAGGCCAGCGCCCGGGCGTTGCGGTCGGCGGTCGGCGTGCCGTTCTCCGGCATCACCTGGAAGGTCTGGCGGTCACCCATCCACGGGCTGGGCTCGTGGCTGGCCGCGAAGGCTTGCAGCGTCGGCAGGTTCTGCCCGTTGTTGGCCTTCGCGTACTGGTACAGCCAGTCCTGCGAGCCGGCGTTGGTCATCGGCGTCCAGAAGTTGAAGCCGTGCGGGAGCGCGGTCGCCGGGAAGTTGTTGCCCCGGGAGAAGGAGCCGCTGGCGTTGGTGCCGCGGATCGTGCTCACGTAGTCGGTCAGGTGCGCGTAGGTCGGCTGCGCCGGGTCGCCGGCGATCGAGATGTCGTCCACCCAGCCGCTGAACGCGCCCGGCCCGGTCGGCTTGTCGTAGCCGATCAGGATGCGCTTGATCGTCTTGCCGGCGGCCACGGTGCCGATGGTGGCCGCGATGTGGTTCCACTGGTTGGTGTACAAGGACTTCGACGCGCCCTGGCCCTGCGGCGAGAGCACGAAGCCGTGCTGGTCGAGCGCGCCGAGCTGGCTGAGGTAGGTGCCGTCGCTGAAGGCCAGGTCGACCGCCGCGTAGGTGCTGGTGTAGTCCGGGTCGTCGCCGACCAGCTCCGGGAAGATCTGGTACGACAGCCGGGTGTTCCTGCCGACCGCGAGGTCGACGTCGAAGACCTTGTTGTACGAGTACGCGTGCCCGGCCACGAGGTGGCTGCCCGCGTAGCGGAAGGCCTTCACGCCGGTGAAGCCGGCGTTGGCCTTGGAGTTGTAGCCGCCGCTGGGGCCCTTGCCCACGAAGCTGCGCATGGTCGGCGCGGGCGGGGTGGAGCCGACCGCCTCGATCAGCTGCACCTCGGCCAGCTGCACGATCGGGTCGCCGTGGTTCTGGGTGATGTCCAGCCGGTAGTACAGGTACGGCGTGGTGTTGGCGATGTCGTAGGACTTGGTCTGCTGCCGGTCCGGGAAGTCCTGGCCGTTCTGGGTGTCCAGCGCGGTCCACGCCTTGCCGTCCTGGGAGCCGGACAGCGTCCACTGCCGCGGGTCACGGCCGGGGGCGTCGTTGGCCGAGGTGAGCGCGTACTTGATGACCGCGATCGGCTCGGACAGCTGGAACTGGGCCCAGCCGGTGCTGGTGAACGTCAGCCACTTCGTGTTGACGTTGCCGTCGACCAGGTTCTCCTTGACCTCGCCGCCGCCGTCGTTCTGCGCGTTGGCCTGGACGTCGACAACCTTGTCATCGACGTTGCCCGGAATGGTCGACGCGTCCGCGCCGTTCACACCGGAGGCCTTGGCGGCGCCGCCGGCGTCGGTCTCGACGGTGTCGGTCCAGTTCGGCTGCGGGTTGCCCGCCTCGAACGAGGAGGAGAAGTCGGTGGCGCCGGCTGCCGACGCCACCGCTGGGACAGTGGCTGTGAGCCCTGCTATCAAAGCCGAGCTGAGCAGCAGTAACCACAGTCGTCTCATGACGTCGAATCCTCCCGGAGCGCCGTTGCCTGGGCGACAGCGAAACCGGGTGTGACATCGATGTCAAGAATCTGTCCTGTTTCCTGTCCGGACGTTACTTCTTCTTGAGAAACGGCAACAGGCCGGCCTCGATCACCGCGTCCGACAACGGTTTGCCCACCTCGACGAGACGGTCCACGCCCTGCTCGCCCAAAGCGGCGTAGGCCGGCTCGGCCAGACGGTCGGTCAGGTCCTCGACGCCCTGCCGCATGGCCTTGCCCTGCTCGGTGAGCACCTCGTCCTCGCCCGGCTCCAGGATTCCGCGCTCGCGCAGCCCGTCGGCCGCCGCCGCCCACTGCTCCTCGCTCCACTGCCGGGTGTTGCGCAGCACCTTGGCCGGCAGGTAGCCGGTCGCGGCGTGCACGACCAACGCCTCCAGGCCGGTCAGCTCGGCCCCGACCAGGGCGGCGATGTGGCCGTCGCCGCGGAACTCGCGCAGCAGGGTCTGGGCGTGGAACAGCTCCAGGTGCGGCTCGGCCGGCCACGGCAGCGCGGCGTGCGCGGCGAACAGCGGCCGCCCCTCCAGCCGCGCGCTCGCCGCCTCGGCCGCCTTGCGGGTCAGCGCCGCCGTCTCGGCGATCGCGTCCGTGCCGATCAGGTCGCCCAGCCCGCGGCGCAGGGCCGCGTCGGCCGCCTCCAGCCGGGCCGCCAGCACCTGCTCCGGCGTGACCTTGGCCCAGACCGGGGCCATGCTGTGCCGCACGAAGTCCGGGTTGAAGTTGAAGAAGGTGGCGATGACCGTCTCGGCCGAGGCCGGGCCGAACGCCGCCGACCGCGAGGCGAAGTAGCCCGAGCCGCCTTCCAGGCCCAGCGCCTCGAAGCGCTGCGCCGCCTCCGGCGCGAAGTAGATGAAGCTGTGCAGCGGCTCGATCGCCTGCCAGGCTTTGCGCCCCAGTGTCATCGTCGACAACCCCTCCGTGTCATACCGACCGGTCGGTCTCACTCTATCGGAGGACGAGGTTTCTGGCGTTTACCCCGGGCGATCTCGGTGGCCAGGGCGTCCAGCGGCTGCTGCCAGAACCGGCGGTACCGGTCCAGCCAGCCGTCGATCTCGGCCAGCGGGGCCGGGTCGACCGCGTACAGCCGCCGGGTCCCCTCGGCCCGGACCGTGGTGAAGCCGTTCTCCCGCAACACCCGCAGGTGCTGGGACACCCCCGGCTGGGAGATGCCGAACTCCGCCCGGATCACCGCCGTGACCTCGCCGGAGCTCAGCTCGCCGTCGGCCAGCAGCTCCAGGATGCGGCGGCGGACCGGATCGCCGAGGACGTCGAACGCGTGCACGTCCCCGACGATTCCACCGGCCGCTTATATAACGCAAGGCCGGCATTCAGAGCCGGTCGCCGAGACGGTCCACGATGCCCGAGCTCAGGATCACGAACGAGGGCATGTAGGCCGCCCACTTCAGGTCGACGTTGTTCTCCCCGAGGAAGCGATGGGAGGTGCGGTCGAAGACCAGCGTCGTCCGGTACGGGTAGGTCGGGCCCTGGCGCGTGATGCCGACGCCGGCGCGGCCGGAGGCGTCGGCGGCCTCCTGGTCGACCACAGCCCCCGGGATCATGGTCAGCACCTGGTGCAGGGCGGTGACCGTCCCCGGCGGCAGGAGCGCCTTCTTCAAGGTGTCCCCGATCAGGAGGAACACCTTCTCGTTGAGATCTTCGTCGTCGACGGCGCCGGTGTTTGCGAGCTTGCGCCTGGTCAGGTCGTAGAACCAGGTCCGCAGCTGCTGGGGATCGGTGGTCAGCGAGGCGAACTGCCGGTAGGACCAGTTGAGCGGCTCGGCCGTCTGGTCTCCGTACCCGAGCACGGGCGAGCCGGCCTGGGCTCCGGGCGCGCAGGCCACCACGGTGCCGTTCGTGCCCTGGCAGGGCCCGGTGTTCGACGGCGGGTTGGGCGCCGGCACGCCGCTGTCGAGCGGGTACCAGCCCTCGGCGATGGCGAGCGCGCCGTTGGGCTCGGTGCTGAACCCCTCCTTGACGTAGACGTACTGGGTTTTCGGGCCGGCGATCAGCAACTGGGTGGCCGGCACCACCAGGGCGATCACCGCCAGCACCGCCACGCCGGCGGCCAGCGCGACCAGGCCGCCGCCCTTCGGCCCGCGCCGCCGCCGGGGCTCGGCCGCCCGTTCCAGCAGGGCCGCGCGGGTGGCGGCGAGCCAGTCCGGGCTCGGATCCTCGACGGCGGGACGCAGGCCGGTCACCCGATCAAGGTCAGTCATCGGAGACCTCCAGCAGAGCGGTGCGCATCTTGGCGCGGGCGCGGTGCAGTCGTGACCGCACGGTGCCGATCGGGACGTCCAAGGCGTGTGCGACCTCCTCGTAGCTGAGGCTCTCCCACGCCACCAGCAGCAGCACGTCCCGCTCCTGGGGGTTGAGCCGGGCCAGGCCAGCGGCCAGCTCGCGGCCGGCAGCCTCGGCGCTGACCCGGTCGGTCACGGTCTCGTCGTGCCGCTGCTCCAGCGGGTACGGGTCGAGCTTGGCCAGCGCCCGCAGGTGCCGGGACTCGGCCCGGGTGTGCCGGCGCAGCATGTTGGTGGCGATGCCGTAGAGCCAGGGCAGCGCCGAATCCTGGGCCGGGTCGAAGCGCCCGCGGCTGTCGAAGGCGGCCAGCATGGTCTGCGCGGCCAGGTCGTCGGCCAGCTGCGCGCCGACGCGGCGGGCCAGAAAGCGGTGCACGGTGATCGCGTGCCGGTCGTAGACCAGCGCGAACAGTTCGGGTCGGGCCATCGACTGGGCGATCACCGTGGCGTCGGCCGCGGTGGCCAGCACGCTGAGCCGATCCTGCGCCTCGACCTGGGGTGTGGTCATCCGCGACCTCGGGGGCACGTAGTCATGATGGGACCTCCGTACGGCTTCTCACTGGCTTTTGCCCGATGGGCCGCACCGAGTTCCCGGCGCCCGCTGCTCCGAACGAGTGACGTCGGGCTAATTGTTAGAGAACTTTCCTAACAATATTGACGCCGCCGAGGCCTCGGGCGGACTCTTCCTGCACCCCGCCGCCGCGTCCCGCCCGAAGACGTCAACTCCGACCCGGAGGCAACCACATGAGTCGGCGCAGGCTCGCCACATCCGTGGCGACCGCTGTCCTCGTCGTCCTGTCGGCGCTGGCCGCGTTGTTCAGCAGCGCGGCCGCCGACGCGGCGACCACCGATCAGACCTTCCTGACCTTCTACGGCTGGTGGGACAACACCCCGCCGGGCGGCGACATCTCGTACCCGCAGATCCACGACACCGCCGGCGGCGTCGGCAGCTACGACGACCCGATCACCTTCGCCACCGACAGCGGCGAGTACAAGGCCGGCACCAAGGTGTGGGTGCCGCGGGTGCGCAAGTACTTCATCATGGAGGACAGCTGCGAGGAGTGCAGCGCCGACTGGAACGGCAAGGGCCCCAACGGCGGGCCCAAGCTGCACCACATCGACCTGTGGCTGGGCGGCAAGGGCGGCAACGCGATGGACGCCATCGACTGCGAGGACGCCCTGACCCACTACAACGCCGACAACACCCCGACCATGGAGCCGGTGGTGGTCAACCCGCCGTCGAACGAGGACTACGACTCGACGCCGATCTTCAACACCGGCACCGGGGCCTGTTACGGCGGGGCCAAGCCCAACACGACCGTCGGCTCGTACAAGAACAACTCCACCGGGCTGTGCGTCGACGGCTCCAGCACCACGCTGAAGACCGCCGCCTGCACCGGCTCGGCCGCGCAGACCTTCACCTTCCACGGCGCGTTCCTCGTCCTCGACAACCAGTGCGCCACGATCTCCGGCAGCAGCGTCAAGCTCGGCAAGTGCGACGGCGGCCCGAACAGTCAGCTGTCCATCAACCCCGACGGCACCATCAACGACATCCAGACCGGCAAGAAGTGCTTCCGCGACTCCGGCGGCACCCTGACCGCCGCCAGCTGCTCCGGCACGCAGAGCAAGTGGACCTTCAGCCCGGCCGGCCCCGCCGGCCTGGCGGTCGCGGTCAACCCGGCGTCGGCGACGGTCAAGCCGGGAGCCTCGACCACCGCCACGGTGGCGGTGACCGGGGGAACCGGAAGTGTTGCCCTGTCGGCGACCTCGGTGCCGTCCGGCGTCACCGTGACGTTCGATCCGGCCTCGGTTTCCGGCAGCGGCAACTCCACGATGACCGTGGCCGCCGCCAGCGGCGCGGTTTCCGGCACGTTCACCGTGGTCGGCGCCGCCGGCTCGGCCAGCAAGTCGGCGACGTTCGCGTTGACCGTGGGCGCCGGCGGCCCGTCTTCCCTGCTGTCCCAGGGGAAGACCGCCACCGCGTCCTCTGTGGAGTCCAGCGCCTACGCCGCCGCCAAGGCCTTCGACGGCGACCTCACCTCGTCCCGGTGGGCCAGCAAGGAAGGCTCGGACCCGCAGTGGCTCCAGGTCGACCTCGGCGCCAGCCACTCGATCACCGAGGTGAAGCTGTCGTGGGAGGCGGCGTACGGCAGGTCGTACACCATCCAGACCTCGGCCGACGGCAGCACGTGGACGACGATCTACAGCACCACCACCGGCAACGGCGGCGGCGACGACCTCACCGGGCTGGCCGGATCCGGTCGCTATGTGCGACTGAACGGCGCCGTACGGGGGACCAGCTACGGCTACTCGCTCTACGAGATGCAGGTCTACGGGTCCTGAGTGCACACTTGGGTGCCTGATAGTCCAGACGGGCGCTCGGGCGGCTGCCACTCCTGATTTGGTGGCAGCAGACACCGGCTGCCTAGGAGTGCCCGCGTTGCCCGACTACCTCATCTCCCAGCACGACCCGCGCGGCGAGCGAGCCGACCAGCTCGCCGCCGCGCGGCGTGAGTACCGCTACACCATGGACTTCGGCTTCCCGGTGTCCTCCACCCTCGGCGCCGAGCACGAGCCGGCGCCGGCCTGGCAGCTCAAGGCGCTGGCCAAGCAGGAGGAGCTGCGGCTGAACCTGTTGCGGCTCAAGCGCCAGGGCAAGTGGAACTTCGTCAACGACCTGCAGCCGCTGGCCCCGCACAAGCTGGCCGCCATGGTCCGCGAGAACGACATGGCCGGCATCGTCGAGTACTTCATGCCGCTGCCCGGCGGCGTCACCGGCGACCACCACGACAAGACCATCCAGGCCTTCCGGGACGTGTTCGCCCGGGTCTCGCCGCCCGCGGCCACCGCCGACTTCGAGTCCGACGAGTACTTCGCCGAGGTCATGGTGGCCGGGCCGGACCCGACGCGGCTGGTGCGGATGGACCGGGTGCCGGCGAAGTTCCCGCTCACCACCGCCCATCTGGGCGAGGACCTCGACCAGGCCGTCGCCGCCGGCCGGGTGTACTGGATCGACTACGAGGCCATGTCCGCTTTGGACAATGGCACGCATCCCCAGTCGCCCAAGTACATGTACTCGCCGATGGTCGCGTTCGTGGTGCCGCGCGGCGGCGGCGCGCTGAAGCCGTTCGCGATCCAATGTGGACAGGACCCGGCCGGCCGGGACATCTACACCCCGGCCGACGGCTACTCGTGGCGGCTGGCCCGCAACTGCGTGCTGGCCGCGCACAACACCTACCACGAGGTGTTGACCCACCTGGGTTTCACCCACCTGATGAGCGAGCCGGTGCTGATCGCCGCGGTGCGCAATCTGGCCGTGAACCACCCGGTGGCGGTGCTGCTGCGGCGGCACTTCGAGGGCACCATGTCCATCAACAAGCTGGCCGTGGAGCTGCTGATCCAGCCCGGGCGGGCCGTCGAGTACCTGATCGGCTCGGACCTGAAGAGCACCTATCCGTGGCTGGCCGAACACCGGTCCAAGCGCTCGTTCCGGGACAACTACCTGCCGACCATGCTGGCTTCCTCCGGCACCGACAGCGTTTCCGCCCTGCCGTACCACCCGTACCGGGACGACGGCCTGCTGGTGTGGAACTCGGTCTACCGCTGGGTCAGCGACTTCGTCGGCGCGTACTACAAGTCCGATGTGGACGTTGCCGGCGACCACGAGCTACAGGCCTGGGCGGCCGAGGTCGCCTCGGCCGATGGCGGGCAGGTCCGGGACTTCGGGGCCACACCGGGGCAGATCCTCGACCGGCACGACCTGGTCGAGATCCTGACCATGGTGGTGTGGACCGCGGGGCCGCAGCACGCCGCCGTCAACTTCACGCAGGCCGACCACATGGCGTTCCTGCCGGCCAACCCGCTGGCCGGCTACACCGAGGAACCCAAGGGGCTCGGGCACGGCGAGGCCGACTGGCTGGCCAACCTGCCGCCGCTGGACGTCGCCGTGCAGCAGTTCTGCGTGATGACCTTTCTCGGCTCGGTGCACCACACCACGCTCGGCGACTACGGCTCCGACTTCGCCGGCTCCGCCGTTTCCGCCCCGCACAAGCGTTTCCGCGCCGAGCTGGCCGCCGTCGATGAGGAGATCACCGCCCGCAACCGCCGGCGCTCCCGGCCCTACACCTATCTCCGGCCCTCGCTGATCCCCAACAGCACCAACATCTAGCGCTCAGCCGGCGGCGTCCAGATAGACCCACTTGCCGTCCTCCCTCAGGAAGCGACTGCGCTCGTGGAGGACGCCGCCGGCATAGCGGGCGTTGAACTCGACAATGCCTTCCTTGTCGAACAGTCCACCCTGCGCCTTGTCGACAATCTCCAGCCCCGTCCACTCCGTGTCGTCCATCGTGAGTCGGCGGGGCTTCGTCCTGCTGTGCCAGGTCCTGAGCAGGTACGCCCGGTCACCCACTGCGAACGCCGCGTAACGGGACCGCATCAGCAACTCCGCCGTCGGCGCGCTGCCGCCCCGGTGGAACCGCCCGCAGCACTCCTCGTAGGGCCCACCCAGCCCGCACGGACACGTCATGCCGTCATTCTCGCGTGCGTTGACATGTGACCAAATGGTCACCTATTCTCGCCGTCGTGACGGACGACGACCGGGTCTTCAAGGCCCTCGCCGACCCGACCCGCCGCTTCCTGCTCGACCTGCTGTTCGCCCGGGACGGGCAGACGCAGTCCGAGCTGGAGGCGGAGCTGGAGATGAGCCGCTTCGGCGTGGCCAAGCACCTCAAGGTGCTGGAGGAGGCCGGGCTCGTCCTCACGCGCCGGGTCGGCCGGGAGAAGCGGCACCATCTCAATCCCGTGCCCATCCGTCTCATCCACGACCGCTGGATCGACAAGTTCAGCGAGCCCCGCGTGGCGGCGCTCACCGACCTCAAGGCCCAGCTCGAGACCGAGGAGTGACCATGAGCGTTCAGGTCAACCGGGTGTTCATCAACGCCAAGCCCCAGCAGGTCTGGGACGCCATCACCCAGCCCGAGTTCAACGACAAGTACGCCTACCGCTGCGTCAGCGAGTACGACCTCAGAGCCGGCGGCGCCTTCCGGGCCCTGGCCAACAAGGAGATGCTCGAGCACGGCGCCCCCGAGGTCTGCATCGACGGCGAGGTGCTGGAGTGTGACCCACCGCGCCGTCTCGTGCAGACCTGGCACGCCATGTTCAGCCCCGAGATCGCCGCCGAGACCGTCACCACCCTGACCTGGGAGCTGGAGGAGCAGTACGGCTCCACCCGTCTCACCGTCACCCACGAGACCACCGACGCCCCGCTCACCGCCGCCATGACCAGCGGCGACATCCCCGACGCCGGCGGCGGCTGGCCCTACCTGCTCAGCGACCTCAAGACCTTCGTCGAAACCGGCTCCCCCATGGGCGCCTGACCCCGCCCCCGCCCCCGCCCCCAAACTTCACCCACCCAAGTGACCCACCCCACCCCCCTCTTACCGCTTGGAAGGGCCCATTCCTCTCATCGGAGTGGAGGAAGGGCGCTTTCCCAGCGGGGATCGAGATACAAGGGCTACACGATCGGGTGGTGGGGGTATCAGAAGCGGAGGTCGCGGCCGGCTTCGGCGACGATGCTGGTCACCTGGTCGCCGACCACGGTCAGCCGCAGGACGGCGAACTCGCGGCGGCGCAGGTAGGCGATGACCAGGGGCGGGGCGGCGACGAGGGTGGCGCGGGAGCCGAGGTAGCGCAGGAGGTTGGCGGCGACCTCGGCCGCGCCGCGGCGTTCGTAGGCGCGGTCGAAGGTGCCGGCGCCCCAGGCGTCGGGGTGCAGCACCTGGAGCAGGGCGTCGAGATCGCCGTTGGCGCAGGCGGTGATGAAGCGCTCGGTGACGAGCTGGTGCTCGTCGGCGGCGACCGGGCGGCTGCGTTCCAGGGCGATGTGCTGACGGGCGCGGCGGGCCAGTTGACGGCAGGTGGCGACCGGCCGGCCGAGGGTCTCGGCGACGGACTCGAAGGGCAGGCCGAACACGTCGTGCAGGATGAAGGCGACCCGCTCGGCCGGCGCAAGCCGTTGCAGCACAACGAGAAGCGCCAGGCGGACCTCGTCGTCGAGGGTGACCCGGTCGGCCGGGTCGACGGCCAGCGGCCGCTCGGGCACGTCGCCGGGCAGCTCGCGGCGGGACCGGGCGGACCGCAGCTGGTCCAGGCACAGCCGGCTGGTCACCACGGTCAGCCAGCCCCGGTCGTCCGCCACGTCGGTCGCGGCCGACCAGCGCACGAACGCCTCCTGCACGACGTCCTCGGCCGCGCCGATGTCGCCGAGCATCCGGTACGCCAGGTTCACCAGGTACGGGCGGTCGGCCCGCCACACCTCACCGAAGCCAGTCACAGTGGTCACGACGATAGGGCAGCCGAAAAAGTGACATGTCACGAATCCGGCCGCTGCCTCGTCGTGGAGACATGATCCTGGTAACCGGGGCGTCCGGCACGGTCGGCCGCCCACTCGTGGAACTGCTGGTGGCGGCCGGCCAGAAAGTCCGTGCGGTGGCACGGAACCCGGCGGGCCTGCCGCGCATCGTAGAGGTGGTGGACAAGCCGGTGCTGGAGGGAGTCACCGGCTTGTTCGCCAATCCCCGCGCGATCGAGCCCGGCCTGATCGGGCAGGCGAAGGGGCATGGCGTGCGCCGGGTGGTGGCGTTGTCGGCGGCGAACGTGGACGACGAGCTGGACCGGCAGCCGTCCCGCTGGCGCGGCGACCGCAACCGCGAGGTGGAGCGCGCGGTCACGGGCAGCGGCCTGGACTGGGTGGCGCTGCGCCCGTGGACGTTCGCGGCCAACTCGTTCGGGTTGTGGGCGGAGCAGATCCGGCGCGGCGACGAGGTGCACGGCGCGTACGCGAAGGCGACCTGGTCGCCGATCCACGAGCGCGACATCGCCGAGGTGGCCGTCCGCGCCTTCCTGGACGATAGCCTGCTGGGCGCGCGGCCGGTGCTGACCGGACCGGAGTCGCTGACCCAGGAGCAGATGGTGTGGACCATCGGCGACGCGATCGGCCGCAAACTGGAGTACGTGGAGTTTCCGCCGGCGGTGGCCCGGCAGGCGCTGGTCGACCGGGGGTTTCCGGACGAGTTCGCCGCCCGCCTGCTGGCCAACCAGGCCCGCTCGGTCGGCGTGCCGGCGCCGGTCACCAACGAGGTGCGGCGGATCCTGGGCCGGCCGGCGCTGACCTTCGCCCGCTGGGCCGCCGACAACGCCTATGTCTTCGGGGAGAGGCCATGAGAATCACGATCTTCGCGGCAACCGGTGGAATTGGACGCTGTGTCCTCGACCAGGCGGTGGCCGCCGGCCACGAGGTGACGGCCGTGGTGCGGGACCCGGGCAGGGTGCCCTCGACCGTGCACACCGTGCGGGCCGATCTGTCCACTGTGGAGCCCGGCGCGCTTGAGGCGGCCGTCGGCGGGGCGGACGCGGTGCTGTCCGGGCTCGGGCCGCGCAATGCCCGGCAGGCCAAGGCAATCACCTCGTCCGGCACCAAGGCGATCATCGACGCGATGAAGGCCACCGGCACGCGGCGGATCGTGGTGGTGAGCGCCGCGCCGGTGTCCACCACGCCGTCGCCGGAGCGGCCGAACCCGCCGCGGCACGACCCGGCCGAGGGCTTCCTCATGCGGAACGTGTTGACGCCCATCGTGCGGCGGGTCCTGCACGACCACTACGCGGATCTCGCGATCATGGAGGACGCGTTGCGGGCCAGCGGCCTGGACTGGACGTCGGTGCGGCCGCCGAAGCTCACCGACAAGCCGCTGACCGGCCGGTACCGCGTGGCCTACGAACAGAACATCCACGCCGGGCCGAGCATCTCACGGGCCGATGTCGCGCACTACATGCTGGCCTGCCTGGACGATCCCACGTCCATCGGCCACTGCGTCGGCATCGCGACCTGATCGGCGTATCCGTCTGGAGGCAGAGACGGGGCCGGCGCGGTCAAGTGCGACACGGACACCACCGAGGGCACCGCCCCCTGATCGAACGAGCACAATGCCGCTCGGACGTGGATCACGGCGGCGACAACGACCTAGCGTTGTCGTCATGGCTGTGGAGATTGTTCTCGTGCACGGGTCGTGGCACGGATCGTGGTGCTGGGAGCCGCTGCGCGTGCGGCTGGACATGCTGGGCTGGTCGACGCACGCGGTCGACCTGCCCAGCATGACGGGGCCGGAGTACGGCCTCGAAGCGGACGCGAAGGTGGTCAGGGAGAAGGTCGCGTCGATCGAGGGCCCGGTGGTGCTGGTCGGCCACTCCTACGGTGGTGAGGTGGTGTCGCAGGCGTCTGTCGGCGTCGCGAACATCGCGCGACTGGTCTACCTCGCGGCGTTCCAGATCGAGGAGGACACCTCGGCGCTGTCGGTCGTGGGTCGGGAGCTGCCGGCCGACCTCGAACTGCTGCCGCCGTTCAGCAACCCGATCGACACGTTCTACGCGGACGTGCCGTCGGACCTCGCTCAGGACGCGGTGGCCCGGCTGCGACCGCAGAGCGCGCAGGCGGCCCGGGACCGGCAGGCCGGGGCCGGCTGGCGAGACATTCCGTCCACATACATCGTGTGCGAGCGGGACCAGGCGGTCGCGCCGTCCCTCCAGGAGGAGATGGCCCGGCGGGCCGACGAGGTCCGCCGCCTCGACTCCAGCCACTCGCCGTTCCTGTCCATGCCGGCCGAACTGGCGGCGATGCTGGCCGACCTCGCCTCAGCGGTCGACGACAACTGAGCTGCCGCAACGGTTTCACCGTGGTCGCCGGGCGGTCCGGAGGCTGCCCGCCGGCGGCCGCGTGCTCGGCGGCACACCGACTATCCGGCAGGTCTTGGACCCGGTCCAAGATCTGCCGGAGACGTGCGTTCGGTATGTCGCTGAGCGGGACTCGCGGAGGCCTACAGGTCGGGGAGGGGGTCGGGCGGGAGTTCGCCGGCGCCGCGTTCCAGGTCGGCGGCGTTGACCACGGCGACGTACTCCTCGTCCAGCTCGTACTGGATGCCGCCGAGCTTGAAGGTCGCGCCCAGGTGCACGGTGACCGGGCCGATCCGGGTCTGCCGCGGGTACTCCACCTCGACCGCCCGCGGCAGGCGCCCCTGCCAGCGGCCGGTGGTCAGCACCTTCACCGCCTTGCGGCTGACCACGATCAGCACGTACGGCCGAGAGCTCACCACCAGCGACGCCGGGAAGATGTACCGGATCTCGTCGTCGGGATCGAGGAAGGCACGGGCCGCGGCGCGGACGTCTTCGGTGATCGGCATGGCTGCCACGCTAGAGCCGTGCGAGGCTGCGTGGTGTGGAAACCGTGCCGAAAATCCGCCAGGTCGTGCTCGACACCACCGACGCCCGCGGACTCGCCGAGTTCTACCGCCAGTTCCTCGCGTTGCACTACCGCGACGGCGACGAGCCGCCCGCGCCCGGCGAGCCCGACCCGCGCGGCCGCGACTGGCTGGTGCTGCGCAACCCGGGAGGCACCCAGGTCGCCTTCCAGCAGGTCGACACGCTGCCGACGGTGACGTGGCCGGACGGCCCGCACGCCCAGCAGCTGCACCTCGACCTGACCGTCTCCACCACCGACGAGCTCCAGGCCGTGCACGAGCGGGCCCTGGCCTTGGGGGCCCGGATGCTCATGGATCGGTCGGCCGACCCGCAGGAGCCGCTGTACGTGTACGCCGACCCGGCCGGCCATCCGTTCTGCGTCTTCGTCGCGCCCCCGCGCCAGTAAGGAATCGTCAGGCTCGGCCACGGGAGTGAGAATGGCTTGGCCGACCTGACCGTCAGGTCCGCACCGTGACGGCATTGGCCTGCACCACCGGGGCCGCCAGCGCCACCAGGGCCAGCACCTCCGTGAAAGCGAGGCCGCGTTCCATCAACCCGAGCGGGATCAGATCCCACCAGTCGCCGCCGACCACCGCGCCCACCGGCACCGCGGCGAGGATGGCGACGAACCAGCCGAGCGAGGCCCAGGCCAGCGCACGGGTCAGCAGGCGTCGGCCCGGGGCGTCCGGGAAGGCCGCGCCGGCCGCGCTCAGCACGGCCAGCGGCAGGGCCACGAAGGCGACAACACTGGCGATCCGGTGCAGCGTGCCGCCGAACGAGCCGGCGCTCTGCACCGCCCAGTTGGTCTTGGGGAACGCCACGATCACCAGCAGTCCCACCGTCCACAGCGAGCCCAGCACCGTCGCCGCCGTCGGCAGCCGGCGCTCGGCCCGCAGGCTGGCGATGATCGCCGCCGACCCGGCCGCCACCAGCAGCACCGCCAGGTTGAAGATCCAGCTGTTGTCGGTGATGCCGTACTGGCTGATGGTCTGGCGCAGCACGCTGACGTTGTCGGCCGAGGGCAGCACGCCCAGCAGCGCGATCAGCGCGGCGCCGACCGCCAGCCCGCCGATGGCCAGGGTGCGGACGCGAGTGGTCATGCCTCCACGGTTGCCGGAGATCTTGAGGGTTTCCTGGGCGTGAGCTGTCGGTCTCCTGTCGGGATCGACGGAGCGCGCGAGCGCGACCGGCCCCTACCCGCTCACCTCGCAGGCCTGGGCCACGCCGTCGATCTCGACGATCTGCTTCATCGGCGGCACTCCCTCACGGGCGGCCGGCGGCGTGCACGGACAGCATGTCGGCGACCGCCCGGTTGGCCGGGGCCGGCACGCCGAGGGCGCGGGCGCGATCGATGACGTCTCCGCTCAACCAGGCCACTTCCAGCCGGTTGCCGCGCTCCAGGTCGTGATGCATCGACGAGGTCATGGTTTCCGGCACAGTGTCCACAAAGGCCATTCGATCGTCGGCGTAGCTGCCCGGCAGCGGCACACCCGAGGCGCGGGCCACCTCCACGACCTCCTCCATCACGTCGTGCAGGAACGCCCGCGACCTGTCGTTGGCGCGGATCGGGCCGATCGGCGTGCGGGCCAGGCTGGTGGTGCCGGACAGTCCGACCAGGAACACGAACTTCTCCCAGATCGCCCGTTCGATGTGCGGGCTGATCTCGGCGTCGACGCCGCTTTCCGCGCAGGCGTCCCGAAACGCCTCGACCCGGGCCGTCGACCTGCCGCCGTACTCGCCGAACACCAGCTTCTGCATCGGGCCCGAGTGCCGGATCAGGCCCGGCTCGGCGATCGTCGCCGCGATGTAGCAGACGCCGCCCAGCACGTGCTCGGGGCCGAGGATCCGGCCGAGGATCTCGTCCTTGGCCACGCCGTTCTGGAACGACACCACCGCCGTCTCCGGGCGCAGCAGCGGCCGGATCTGCTCCGCGGCGGGCTCGGTGTCCCACAGCTTCACGCCGAACAGGACCAGGTCCACGGGGTCGAGGGTGGCGGGGTCGTCGGTGGCCGCCACCTCGGGCAGGTGCAGGTCACCCCGCGGGCTCTCCACCCGCAATCCCTTGGTGCGCAAGGCGTCCAACTGCGTGCCGCGGGCGATGAACGCCACGTCGTGCCCGCCCGCGGCCAGCCGTGCGCCGAAGTAGCCGCCGACGCCGCCCGTGCCCATCACCGCGATCCGCATGCGCCCTCCAATAGATGAATACCCGTACAACTATGCTGGCGGGACCGGGTCGTTGTCCATGATCGAAGCATTACCGTTCTTGAACGGATGACCTAGAATCCACTCATGGGGCGGACAAGGGGTTTCGACACCGACCGCGCTCTCGAGGCCGCGTTGCGGACCTTCTGGGAGCGCGGGTACGAGGCCAGCTCCGTCCAGGACCTCTGCCGTGCGATGGAGGTCCAGCCCGGCAGCGTCTACTCCGCTTTCGGGGCCAAACGGGACCTCTTCGGCGCTGCCCTCCGGCGATATGCGCAGACTGTCTCCAGCGAGGCCATCGGCCGCATCACCGCCGCCCCCACCGGTCTGCTCGGCCTGCGGGACTACTTCGCCCACCTGGTCGACGCCATGGTCGACGGCGACCGCCGCTGGGGCTGCCTGATCACCAACTCCCTCGTCGAGTTCGCCGGCCGCGATCCCGAACTCGGCGGCCTGATGGACTTTCACCTGGCCAGCCTCCGCGCCGCCTTCGCCGCCGCCCTCTCCCGTGCCGAGGCCGCCGGCGAGATCCGCCCCGGCTCCTCCCCGGACCTGCTGGTCGCCGTCGTGCAGGGCATGAACGTCCTGGCCAAGAGCCAACCCGGCCGCCCAGCCCTCCAGTCCGTCGCCGACGCCGCCCTGGCCACCCTCCGCCCCTGACGCCTGCCCATGCGAAGACGCTAGGAACGGGCCGTTCCTGGCGTTGGGCGCAGTGAACGGGCCGTTCCTGGCGTTGGGAAGTGCTGTGAAGGGGCCCTTCCTGGCGTTGAACGAGAGGAAAGGTCCCTTGATCTTGGGGTGGGCTGTGGGTGGCCCCGGCATTGTGGGTGGCCTGGGTGTGGTGGGTGGTCTGGGGTCGGCGCGGGCTTGGCTGAGAGTGTGAGCGGTCAGGCGGTGACGGGGGCCACGCCGAAGCCCACGGAGAACCGGTCGCACCAGATCAGCACGCTCTTGTACTTCGACACGTCGGTGCCGGCCGGGATGGTGTAGACCTCGTTGCCCTGGGTCGCCTTGAGGGAGCCCAGGTCGAGGTAGCCGTCCCTGCCGAAGGCGGAATCGCCGGCGTCCTGGGGCTTGTCGCTGAGCCAGACGTGCACAGCGGGGCCGTCGCTGGTGCTGAAGTCCCGCAGCTGCACCACGGAGTCGCCGTCGGCGGTCTTGACCACCTCGGCCTGGCCGCTGGTGGGGTGGGCCAGCGAGCGGAAGGTTCCCTTGCCCACCACCGCGTTCGTGCCCTGGGCGGACACCAGCTGCTCGTGGATGGTGCTGCTGGTGAACAGCTTCCACGGCTGGAACGCCCACAGGCCTACCGCCACGAGCACCACGATCACCGCCGCCACCGGGACAACCACCTTGCGCCGAGCCAGGAGCGCGCCCATCGGACCACCTTCCGTGTTCGGCCGACCCCCATGACCGGCCATCCCCCTGTGCAACGCGGAGTGGGCGACGAGGTGATCCCGATCGGACCTTACGGGGTGGTGACGGGGAACAGCCCCTCGAACAGTGTGGTCGCGCCGCGGACGGTGGAGAACGAGTCTTGGCCGGCCCCGAACGCGGCGGGATTCGGTCGTGGCCCCCGTGACCGCGATCCTGCCGGCCACGCCGCCCCAGGTGCTGGCCGACGGGCTGGCCGCGACCTCGGCCCGGTTCGCCTCGCACGGGCTCACCATCGTTCGCGACCCGGCCGTCACCCCCGAGGAGTGGCGGGCCTACGCCGGCATCGCCGCCGACGGGCGGCTGGCCATCCGCAACCTGCCGATGATCTTCACGCCGTGGTAAATGGTTCGGCGGTGACGGGGTCGGGCTGCTAGCGTGCCCTCGACCGTGACATCGCATGAGGAGGTGAGGCCCCCATGAACGCTGCAAGCACGTGGGTGCTCCCTCGCCTGGTCACGGTCGGGCGGCCGCTGTAGGTGTCGCCGGGAGCGCCAAGGCACTCCCGAAAGGCGGCATCCCATGGATACTGCGCATTCAGTGATCAACCGGGTCGCGGAGCGGCATTGGCACGCGCTGGAGGACGACCTGGTGGTCGGCCGCGGCCACGCCTCGCCCCGGCCGGACGGGCGGATCTTCGTCAGCATCGACGCGTGGCACGAGGCGGTCTTCGACCAGCTGGCCGCGGCGATGCTGGCCGATCTGCCGACCCCGCTGCACACCCTGGTCGACGAGGCCGACCTCGAGCTGCGGACCAGCTGGGTCCGGGCCGGCTTCACGGCCCGGCGTCGCGAGCTGGAATACCTTGTGCCGACGGAGATCGAGCCGGAGACGCCGCCGGCGGGCGTGGCGATCCCGCCCGTCGGCGCGGCGGAGGAAGGCCCGCTGCGCGAGCTGCACGCCGCGATTCGCGCCGAGGTCGAGGCGACGGTCGGCTGGGACTCGATGCCGGCGGAGGTGATCCACGGGCCGGTCGAGGCTTTCCCGTTCGATCAGTCGAAGTACGTGGTGGCAACGGAATCCGGTCGGTATGTGGGGCTGGTCCGGGTGGCCGGGCGGCGTCGGCACGCCCGGATCGGGCTGGTCGCGGTCCGGGCCGAGGCACGCCGTCGCGGCATCGGCCGGGCGCTGCTGACCCACATGCTGGACTCGTTGCGTCACAAGGAAATTGAGACGGTGTCGGCCGAGGTGGACGAATCGAACCGGGCCGCCGTGGCGCTGTTCGAGGGCCTCGGCGCGCGGCGTGTCGGCAGCAATCTGGAGCTGGTGCTCCGTCATCGGGCACAGGAGCGCGACCATGGCTAAGGCAGCAGGCGGAATCGAGGTGGAGGGCACCATCGTCGAATGTCTGCCCAACGCCAGCTTCCGGGTCGAACTCGCCAACGGGCACAAGGTCCTCGCCCACATCAGCGGCAAGATCCGGCGCAACTACATCAAGATCATGCTGCTTGACCGGGTGCTCGTCGAGCTCAGCCCGTACGACCTGACCAGGGGTCGGATCCTGTTCCGGTACCGCACGTAGCAGGCGGCGACGGTGGCGGACCGACGGTCCGCCATCGTCGCCGAAAAAGTTCCGGCGGGGTGGAGTCTGCTTGAGGGGTGAGGGGCCGTTATCCAGCTGACTCCGGGTGGATTTTGCGCGGAGCCCTCTGGGCGATGGCGTATCAAGGCGCTATCGGGCAGGCTCCGCCTGCCTCGATACGCAACAAGCTTATGCCATCGCCCCCCTCCGCGCAAAAT
>NZ_JBIUAG010000021.1:64912-177541 GCF_044547355.1 Kutzneria sp. NPDC052558 | reverse complement strand
AAACGCCCGGTCCCATTCCGAACCCGGAAGCTAAGCCCTCCAGCGCCGATGGTACTGCACTCGTGAGGGTGTGGGAGAGTAGGACGCCGCCGAACTTAACTTGGGACGCCCCTTGTCTGCGGCAACGCGGACAGGGGGCGTTTCGCTATGTTTCACCAGGGGAATTAGTCGGTCCCCCGCATCCCGACCTGGGGATGGCCGGTCTCGGTCGCCCAGCCCCAGACCCCCGGATCGCTGAGCAGCGACTACCGTGTTGTTGGACCGGTCTACGGGGTCGGTCGTGTCTAGGAGGTTTGTAGTGTCCAGGTTCGGGCAGCGTCCCGGCGATCGTGACGGCGGTCAGCGTGGTGGCGACCGTCAGCAGCGCACCGGCGGCCAAGGATCAGGTGAAGGCCGAGGGCAGCAGCGCGGCGCCGGCGAGCGGCGGTCGTACGGCGACCGTCAGCAGGGCGCGCCCCGCCAGGACCGTGGCGGCAGCTGGTCTCGCGACAACAACAACAGCAGCAGCAACAGCCGTGGCGGCAGCGGTGGCTACCGGGGCGGCAGCAACGACCAGCGCGGTGGTTCCGGCGACCGTCCCCGGTGGAACAACGACCGGGACAGCCAGCGCTCCGGCGGCTACCGCTCGGACTCCGGCGACCGCCCCCGCTACAACTCGGACCGCACGGGTTCCGGCGACCGTCCGCGTTTCAACTCGGACCGGTCCGGCTCTGGCGACCGTCCGCGCTACAACTCCGACCGTTCGGGTTCCGGGGATCGGCCCCGCTACAACTCAGAGCGGAGTGGCTCCGGCGATCGCCCCCGCTACAACTCGGACCGCACGGGTTCCGGCGACCGTCCGCGTTTCAACTCGGACCGCTCGGGCTCCGGTGACCGTCCGCGCTACAACTCCGACCGGTCCGGGTCGGGGGATCGGCCGCGCTTCAACAGCGACCGGGGCAACGACCGTCCCCGCTACAACGACCGCGACGGCTCGCGTTCCAACGACCGCGACCAGCGTGGCGGCGACCGGCCTCGCTTCAACGACCGTGCCGGCTCCGGCGACCGCCCGCGCTTCAACAACGAGCGCAGTGGCGACCGGCCCCGGTACAACAACGACCGCGGTGGGGATCGCCCGCGCTACAACGATGATCGCGGTGGCGACCGTCCGCGCTTCAACAGCGACCGGGGCGGCGACCGTCCCCATTTCAACAACGACCGGGGCAATGACCGGCCGCGGTACAACGACCGCGATGGCTCGCGTTCCAACGACCAGCGTGGCGGCGACCGTCCGCGGTTCGGGGATCGGGACCAGCAGCGCAGCGGGGATCGCCCGCGTCACAACAACAACGACCGTTCGCGCTTCGGTGGCGACCGCGACCAGCGCGGCGGCGGCTACCGCGGCGACCGGGCCGGCTCCGGCGATCGGCCGCGCTACAACAGCGACCGCAACGACCAGCGCGGTGGCTCGGGCGACCGTCCCCGCTGGAACAGCGACCGGGACAACCAGCGCTCCGGTGACCGGCCCCGCTACAACTCGGACCGGCCGCGCTACGGCAACGACCGCGTCAACGACCGGGACCGCGACGACGTTCGCGACGGCGCCAGCAGCCGTCCGCAGCGGCCGGCCAAGTTCCAGGACCGCAAGAAGGACTGGACCAAGAACGACGGCAAGCCTGGCTACGGCGACCGCCCCAAGCGTTTCGACGGCGACCGCAAGCCCCGCACCGCCGGCCGCCCCCAGGGGGGCAGCGCCTCGGGTCCGCGCGAGCAGCGTCACGAGCGTCCCCGCAACTTCGACGAGCGTCCCCCGCTGCGCGCGGTCGACGCCGAGCCGTCGGAAGAGCTGGAGATCGCCGAGCAGGCCGAGGCCGTAGAGGCCGTCGCCGCCCAGGAGCGCGCCGAGGTCGACCCCGCGAAGCTCGACACCGCCGAGCTCGAGGACGACGCCGACGAGGACACGGCCGAGACCGAGGACGAGCAGGCGGCCGACGAAGACGGCGAGACCGCGGCCGAACGTCAGGACGAGTCGCAGGACGAGGTCGAGCAGCCGCGCGTCGACCGGTTCGGCACGCCGTTGCTGCCGGAGGGCGCCGTGTTCTCCGCGCTCGACCCCGAGGCGCGCATGGAGCTCCGTAGCCTGCCGAAGGCGCTCGCGGAGGTCGTCGGCGCGCACCTGGTCGCCGCCGGCATGCTGGTGGACGAGGAGCCGGAGGAGGCCCTGGCCCACGCCCGGTTCGCCCGGACGAAGGCGGCGCGGGTCGGCCTGGTCCGCGAGGCGGCGGGCCTGACGGCCTACCACGCCGGCGAGTGGGCCGAGGCGCTGTCGGAGCTGCGGGCCGCTCGCCGGATGAGCGCCGGCCCGGGGCACCTGGCCGTGATGGCGGACTGCGAGCGGGCGCTGGGTCGTCCGGAGCGGGCACTGGACCTGGCCAAGGAGGCCGACGCCCAGAAGCTGACCAAGGCCGAGCAGATCGAGCTGCGCATCGTCGCGGCCGGGGCCCGGCGTGACATGGGCCAGCTCGACGCGGCCGTGGTGGCGTTGCAGGGCGACGACCTCGACCCGGCCAAGCACGAGCCGTGGAGCGCCCGCCTGTTCTACGCCTACGCGGACAACCTCGCGGCCGTCGGCCGCACCGAGGAGGCCATCCGCTGGTTCATGCAGGCGGCCGAGTTCGACGACGAGGAAGAGACCGACGCCTCGGAGCGGGCCATCGAGCTGAGCCAGGACGGCGAGAGCGGCGAGGAGCAGGAGTGACGCAGCCGGACGACCTGCTGGCGGCCTACGACGCCCTCCTGCTCGACCTCGACGGCACCGTCTACCGCGGTGGCGAGGCCGTGCCGGGCGCCGTCGAGGCGATCAAGGCCAGCCGCGAGCGGGGCGCCGGCATCCGTTACGTCACCAACAACGCCTCCCGCAAGCCGGCGAGCGTCGCCGCCCACCTGAACGAGCTGGGTTTCCAGGCCTCCGACGACGAGGTCAGCACCAGCTCCCAGGCCGGCGCGGCGGTGCTCGCCGAGCACCTCGAGCCGGGCGCCCTCGTGCTGATCGTCGGCACGCAGGCCCTGGCCGACGAGGTCACGGCGGTCGGCCTGACCACGACGCGCACCTACTCGCCCGAGGTCGCGGCGGTCGTGCAGGGCCACTCGCCCGACACCGGCTGGAGCGACCTCGCCGAGGCGGCCCTGGCCATCCGCAACGGCGCGTTCTGGGTGGCGTGCAACATCGACGCCACCCTGCCGACCGAGCGGGGCCTGATGCCGGGCAACGGATCCATGGTCGCCGCGGTGCGCACCGCCACCGACGTCGAACCGGTCGTCGCCGGCAAGCCGGCGCGGCCGCTGATGGACCAGGCGATCCGGTCCGCCGGCGCGAGCAAGCCGCTCGTCGTCGGCGACCGTCTCGACACCGACATCGCCGGGGCCACCGCCGCCGAGCTGGACGCGCTGCTGGTGCTCACCGGCGTCGCGACCCCGGCCCAGGTGCTCCAGGCCCCGGCCGAGCTGCGCCCCCGCTACCTGTCGGCCGACCTGTCCGGCCTGCTGCTGCCGCTGTCCGAGGTGGAGATCGCCAAGCAGCCCGGCTGGGACGTCGCGGTCGGCGACGGCGAACTGACCGTCACCGGCTCCGGTGACCCGCTGGCCCTGCTGCGCGGCCTGTGCGCCGCCTGGTGGCCGGCCGGCGGCGGCCCGGTGACCGTGCGTGCCACCGATGACGCCTCGATGGCCGCCTTGGGTGCGCTGAATATCGGCTAGCGTTGTACGAAGTCACCCGAGTTACTCCTTCCGGGAGCCACAGATGACCCAGCCGCCAGTCCCGGGCCCGCCGCCGACCACGGGGCGCAGTCTGCCCACCGGACCACGCGCGCCGATGTGGCCGGCCGACGGCGCCGGGGGGACGACCCCGCACGACACGCCCATGGCGACGATCGACTACGCCGTCGCCAGGCTGGCCGAACTGGACACCCTCGACGTCGCCGAGCACCCGGCGCGGTTCGAGGCGGTCCACGCCACGCTGACCGACGCGCTGTCGGCCATCGACGGGTTCTGACCCCGGTGACCCGCAGGGCACGGCTGGACGCCGAGCTGGTCCGTCGCGGACTGGCCCGGTCGAGGGCGCACGCGTCGGAACTGGTCGCCAACGGCCGGGTGACGGTGCGCGGCACGGTGGCCACCAAGGCGGCGACGGCCATCGAGGCCGACACCCCGGTCATCGTGCGCGAGGACGACGACGACCCGAACTGGGCCTCGCGCGGCGCGTACAAGCTGGTCGGCGCGCTGGACGCGTTCGACATCCCGGTCGAGGGACGCCGCTGCCTGGACGCGGGCGCGTCCACCGGCGGCTTCACCGACGTGCTGCTGCGCCGCGGCGCCCGCGAGGTGGTCGCCGCCGACGTGGGCCGCGGCCTGCTGCTGTGGCGGTTGCAGACCGACGACCGGGTCGTGGTTCTGGACAAAACGAACGTGCGCGCGTTGAACCCGGAATTGACCGGTGGCGTCGTCGATCTCGTGGTCGCTGATCTCTCCTTCATCTCCCTGGGCCTGGTGCTGCCCGCCCTGCTGTCCTGCACGACCGAGGACGGCGACATCGTGCCGATGGTGAAACCGCAGTTCCAGGTGGGCAAGGACAACGTCGGCCCGGGCGGGGTGGTGCGCGGCGGCCGGCTGCGCGCCCAGGCCGTGCTCGGCGTGGTCGGCGAGGCCGCCGAGCTGGGCCTGCGCCTGCACGGCGTGGTGGCCAGCCCGCTGCCCGGCCCGTCCGGCAACGTCGAGTACTTCGTGTGGTTGCGGCGCGGCGAGCCGCTACCCGAGGAGCAGGCCGCGGAACTGGTCGCCACCGCGGTCCGGGAGGGGCCGAAATGACGCAGCTCACCGTGAACGGCGACCGGGAGATCCTGCTCGTCGTGAAAACCGGCCGGCAGACCAACCTGCGGCTGGCCGAGAAGGTCGCCGGCCGGTTCGCCGAGGCCGGCATCCGGCTGCGGGTCGTCGAGGACGAGGCCGCCGACCTGGACCGCTCCTGCTACGCCGAGGTCGCGCCGGCCAGCACCGCCGCGGTCGGCACCGAGCTGGTGTTCGCCCTCGGCGGCGACGGCACGCTGCTGCGGGCCGCCGAGCTGGCCCGGCCGTTCGGCACCCCGGTGCTGGGCGTCAACCTGGGCCGGGTCGGCTTCCTGGTCGAGGCCGACATGGACGACCTGGACGAGGCCGTGCAGCGGGTGATCGACCGCAACTACCACGTCGAGGAGCGGATGACGCTGGACGTGGCGGCGCAGGTGCAGGGCGAGGTCATCGCCCACACCTGGGCGCTGAACGAGGCCAGCGTGGAGAAGAGCAGCCGGGAGCGGGTGCTGGACGTGGTCGTCGAGGTCGACGCCCGTCCGGTGTCGGCCTACGGCTGCGACGGTGTGTTGTGCGCCACACCGTCCGGGTCGACGGCGTACGCGTTCTCGGCCGGCGGCCCCGTGGTGTGGCCGGACCTGGACGCCCTGCTGGTCGTGCCGAGCAACGCCCACGCGCTGTTCGCCCGGCCGTTCGTGGTGTCGCCGAACTCGGTGGTGGCCTTCGAGATCGACCCGCACGGCCACCCCGCGGTGCTGTGCTGCGACGGCCGCCGGCTGGTCGAGCTGCCCGCCGGCACCCGGGTGGAGGTGGCCCACTCCAGCACCCCGGTCAAGCTGGTGCGGCTCAAGCAGGACCTCTTCTCGGACCGCCTCGTGAACAAGTTCGCCCTGCCGGTGCAGGGATGGCGCGGTCCCGTTCTCGACTGACCAGCCCGTTCGGGTTGGCGGCGCTGACCGGTTTGGCCCGCCCCGGTCGTGGAACGTCAGGGGTTGGCACTAGTGTTCGACCTGTGCTGATCGAGATGCGTATCCAGGGTCTGGGCGTGATCGATGAGGCCAGCATCGAACTCCACCGGGGTTTGACGGTGGTCACGGGCGAGACCGGCGCCGGCAAGACGATGGTGGTCACGGGCCTGCACCTGCTCAGCGGGGGCCGGGCCGAGGCCTCGCGCGTCCGCACCGGGGTGGAGCGGGCCGTGGTCGAGGGGCGCTTCCACACGCCACCGGGCAGCCCGGCGGCCGAGGTCGCGGCCAACGCGGGCGCGGACCCGGACGAGGACGGCAGCCTGATCGCGGTGCGCACGATCAGCACCGACGGCCGGTCCCGCGCGCACCTGGGCGGCCGCTCGGTGCCCGTCGGGGTGCTCGCGGAGATCTCCGAGCAGCTGATCGCCGTGCACGGGCAGAACGACCAGCTGCGGCTGGCCCGGCCGACCGAGCAGCGCGCCGTGCTGGACCGGTTCGCCGGCGACGCGGTCGCCGAGCCGCTGACCCGGTACAAGCAGCTGCGCGACGAGTGGGTGGCGGTGTCCACCGAGCTCGTCGAGCGCACCGAGAAGTCGCGGGAGATGGCCCGCGAGGCCGACCTGCTCAAGCACGGCCTGGCCGAGATCGAGGCCGTCGACCCGAAGCCCGGCGAGGACGAGGACCTGCACGCCGAGGCCCGTCGGCTCGCCGACGTGGACCAGCTGCGCGAGGCCGCGCAGGGGGCGCAGTACTCGCTGAGCGGCGCGGCCGACGTCGAGGTCGAGGCAGTCGGCGCGCTGGGCATGATCGCCGAGGCGCGGCGGCGGTTCGCCGGGACCGAGGACCCCAAGCTGCGGGACCTGGAGCCCCGGCTGGCCGAGGCGTCGGTGCTGCTCACCGACGTGGCCACCGAGCTGGTCGGCTACCTGGAGTCGCTGGACGCCGACCCGGCCCGCCTGGAACAGGTGCTGGCCCGGCAGCAGGAGCTCAAGCAGCTGACCCGCAAGTACGCGGCCGACATCGACGGGGTGCTGGAGTGGGCTCGGGTGTCGCAGGAGCGGCTGGCCGGGCTGGACACCTCCGAGGAGGCGCTGGCCGAGCTGGCCCGCCGCCGCGACGAGCTGGCCGGGCAGCTGGCCGAGGCGGCCAAGGAGGTCACCGCCGAGCGGACCATGTCGGCCGAGGAGCTGGGCAAGGCCGTCACCGAGGAGCTCAGCGGGCTGGCCATGGCCCAGGCCACCGTCGAGGTCGCGGTGCTGCCCCGGGTCGCCGAGCCGGACGACGCGGTGGCGTTGGACGTGGACGGCCAGCGGCTGCACGCCGGCCGTGAAGGCGTGGACGACGTGGAGCTGCGGCTGATGCCGCATCCGGGATCGCCGGCGCTGCCGGTGAACAAGGGCGCGTCCGGTGGCGAGCTGTCCCGGGTGATGCTGGCGCTGGAGGTCGTGCTCTCGCACGCCGACCCGGTGCCGACGCTGGTGTTCGACGAGGTGGACGCCGGGGTCGGCGGCCGCGCCGCGGTCGAGGTCGGCCGGCGGCTGGCCCGGCTGGCCCGCAGCCACCAGGTGATCGTCGTGACCCACCTGCCGCAGGTCGCCGCGTACGCGGACCGGCACATGGTGGTGAACAAGGTCGCCGAGGGCGGGCTGACCAGCAGCGGCGTCAAGGTGCTGGACGAGTCGGAGCGGGTGGTGGAGCTGGCCCGCATGCTGGCCGGCCTGGACTTCACCTACACCGGCCGGGCCCACGCCGAGGAGCTGCTGGACGCCGCCCGCAACGACAAGAAGGCCGACGAGCCGGTGCGCAAGACTCGGAAGAAGGCGGCGAAGTCGTAGGTCACACGGGGAGGGGCAGTCATGGGCATGTCGCCGAGTGTCGGTGCCAAGCAATGCACGAGGCCCCGCCGATGCTTCGCGCTGGGCGAGGCATCGGCTACCCGGGAGGCCGAGCACCAGGTGAGTGTAGGAAGGGGGCTTTCCTACACTCCGAGTGTAGGAAAGCCCCCTTCCTACACTCAGAACGGTGCTGCGGGATGGGGTCAGGGGGTGATGGGCTCCAGGAGGCGGCGGGGGGTGGCCAGGGCGCGGGTGACGGCGTCGGCGGAGGCGTCGGCCGGGGACGCGCCGGGGCCGGTGGTGACGAGGTAATCCCGTACGGCCAAGGACTTTCCGCAGAGCTGGCAGACGCCGGCCAGGTCGACCTCGCCGTTGTCGTCGGCGTGCCGGAAGTGGCGGCGGGGGCCATCGGGGGCGTAGTGCTGGTCGCCCCAGGCGACGAGGGCGCGCAGCGCCGGGAAGAGGCCGATTCCCTTGTCGGTCAACGTGTACAGCTCACGTCGGCCGGCACCGGGGGTCTTGGCCAGCACGCCGGCGGACACCAGCAGCGCGAGGCGTTCGCTCAGCACGGCCCGAGGGATCCTCAGATGCGCGGCGAAGTCGGCGAAGCGTTGCACGCCATAGAAAGCGTCGCGCACGATGAGCAACGTCCACCGCTCGCCGATGATCTCCAGG
The DNA here is from genome assembly GCF_044547355.1 of Kutzneria sp. NPDC052558. Classification (NCBI taxonomy): domain Bacteria; kingdom Bacillati; phylum Actinomycetota; class Actinomycetes; order Pseudonocardiales; family Pseudonocardiaceae; genus Kutzneria; species Kutzneria sp. NPDC052558. Next base: position 169,242 of record NZ_JBIUAG010000021.1, on the reverse strand, counting down.
GTGCGGGCCAGGGAGCAGTTCTCGCCGGTGTACACAGCCACGCCCACCAGCCTACGCCCACTAGGTTCGGAAAACGAACCTAGTGGGCGACAGGGCTGCCGGCGGTGGAACTGTGGACGGTCGACCGTGGCCGCCGGACCTCCCGGCGGTCGGCTGATCTGCGGTCGGCCGGCGTGTGGCCAGTCGGCCGGCAGGTGGCTGATCTGCGGTCGGTCGGGCGTGTGGCCGGTCGGCCGGCGGGTGGCTGATCTGCGGGTGGTCGGCCTGTGGTGCTGACCTGCGTGTTGCTGGCTTGCGGCGGGTCGGCCGGCAGGTGGCCGATTTGTCGGTGGTCGGCCCGGCGGTCGGTCGGCAGGTGGCTGATCTGCGGGTGGTCGGCCTGTGGTGCTGACCTGCGTGTTGCTGGCTTGCGGCGGGTCGGCCGGCAGGTGGCTAATCTGCCGATGGTCGGCCCGGCGGTCGGTCGGCCTGCGGGTTGCCGGTCTGCGGGCAGGTGGCCCGCAGGCCAGCCGGGCTACAGGTTGCGGTCGGCGTAGATCTTCATGGCGTCCCGCACCAGCTCGGCGGTGCCGGCGCCGTGGCGGTCGTAGTTCTGGCTGAACCGGGGGTCGGCCACGTACATCTCACCCAGGCCGACGAAGTACGGCTTGGTGACGGTGGCCGCGGCGGCGATCCACTCGTGCAGGCGCTTGGTGATGGCCTGCACGACGTCGTTGTCGGCGGCCAGGCCGGCCTGGTGGGCGTGGCCGAAGTCGGCGGCGATGTCCAGCTGCCGCTGCTGGTGGGCCCGCCGCTGCTCCTCCGACAGCGAGTTCCACCACTGGTCGCCCTTGTCGTAGGCGTCCTTGCCCCAGCGCTCGATCACCTCCTCCTTGTGCTGGGTGTGATCGAAGCCGTCGAAAACCTCCTCGGCCATCAGCTGCTGGCCCCCTTCCGTCTTCTCCAACGTGGTCCGCACCGAAGCGATCTGGCGGGTGATCCGCTGCCGCTCCTGTTCGAGCAGGTCGAGATGGGTGCGCAGCGCGGCGGCGGTGTCCCGCTGGCCGGCCAGCACCTCGGCGATGGCCGGCAGCCCCAGCCCCAACTCCCGCAGCAGCAGGATCCGCTGCAACCGGACCAGGGCGTCCTGGTCGTAGTAGCGGTAGCCGTTGCTGCCGACGCGACTGGGGCTGAGCAGCCCGATCTCGCCGTAGTGACGCAGGGTCCGGCTGGTGGTGCCGGCCGAGCGGGCGATGTCCTGGATCGACCACTCCACCGCTGCCCTCCTGATCTCGTTCGGTGTGAAAACCACGGTAGAAGTTGACGTAACGTCAATGTCAAGCACGAGGCAGCAGGCCCAGGGCCTGGGCCCGTAGCACGCTGGTGAGCCGGTCGCCCGCGCCGAGCTTCCGGTAGGCGTTCTCCAGGTGCTTGGTGACGGTCCCGGTCGCGATGCCCAGCCGCCGGGCGATGGCCTCGGCGGTGAGCGACTCGGCGGCCAGCGCGAGCACGGTGAGCTCGCGAGGCGTCAGCAGGACCTGCACGGCGGGCTCCAACCGGTCCGCCATGCGTTCGAACAGCGCGGCCCCGCAGGCGCGGAACAACGTGGTGGCCAGCTCGCCCTCGAGCTGCGCCGCCTTGGCCTTGCCGGCGGCGGCCAGCGCCCCGGCGGCGACCAGGTGAGCCCGGCCGGAGTCGACCCGGTCGCCCATGCGAGCGAACCGATGGGCCGCGTCGACCGCGTGCTCGGCGGCCTCCAGCGGCGCCGACGCCCGCAGCGCGTGGGCCCTGGCCAGTGCGGCGAAGGCCAGCGGGAGCTGCCGGCCGACGGTGTCGGCGACCCGCTGCGCGAGCTCGGCCCAGACCAGGGCGTCCTCGGGCCGGCGGCATTCGGCCTCGGCCTCGGCCAGCAGCTGGAGGTAACTCACCCGGGTGACGGGCTCGAAGCCGGTCAGCTCGGCGTCGCCGCCGGCCCGGCGCAGCAGCTCCACCGCGCCTTCGGCGTCGCCGGCGTACATCCTGGCCTGGGCCAGCATGCCGTGGGCCACCCCGGAGAACCAGTCGCGGACCGGCCCGGCCAGCCGCACGGCCTCGGCGCCGAGCCGCACGCCCTCGGCCGGGTCTCCCAGCCAGGTGACGATCCACGACTGCTGGGCCAGCGCCATGGTCCGCAGCTCGTCGCTGCGCATCAGCAGCGCGGCCTCGGCGGCGTCGTCGAAGCACGCGGCCGCCTCGTGCAGCTGGCCCAGCAGGCCGTAGGCGGTGCCCTGCCCGATCCGCAGGTACGTCACGAGATGGTTCTGCCCCGTGGTGCGGGCCAGGTGCAGGCCGCGTTCGAGATGCCGCAGGGCGCCGTCGAGCCGTTCGTAGACCAGCTCGTTCCAGCCCAGCCAGACCACGGCCTCCAGGTGCCGGCCGAGATCGTTGTCCAGCAACGAGTCCACCATCACGGTCGACTCATCCAGCAGCGCCAGCACCTCGTCGTCGAGCACGCCCTTGACGTACGCGTGCTGCACGCATGCCCCGATCGTGGCCGCGAGCAGCGGGGCGTCGCCGACCCGGCGTGCGGTGGCCAGCGCCTCCCGGGCCCAGTCGCGGACGTCGGCGAAGTTGCCGCCGACCAGCCCGCCCTCGGCCAGCCCGAGCTTGAGCACCGCGGCCGCGGCGCTGTCCGGATCGGACAGTCCGTTCAGCTCATTGAGTGCCAACGCGTGCGCCTCGGCGTGTCGGCCGAGCAGCCGCTCGATCTGGGCGCAGAATCCGACCACCTGCGCGCGCGGCACCGCCGGCTCGGCCGGCATCAGCGCCAGCACCTCGTGCAGCACTTCACGGCTGCGCTGCAACTCGCCGGTCACGCCGAGCGCCTTGGCCAGCATTCCCAGCAGTGCCAGCCGCATCTGCTCCTCGGCCGGGTCGGCCGGCAGCAGCCGCAGCGCCGCCTCCAGCCAGTGCGCCGCGGTGGACGGAGCAGTGTTCATATATGCGACCGCGGCGTCGACAAGGATGTCGATGGACGCTTTGTCGCCGTGTGCCGCCGATTGCGCGACATGATGAGCCCGAACGGTGGCCGGGGCCCGGCTCGCGGCCAGCGCGGCGGCGGTCCTGGCGTGCGCGGCGAACCGCCAGCCACCGCCGATTCCTTGGTATACCACGCTTCTGAGCAGCGGGTGCCGGTAGCGCACGCCGCCGGTCCCCAGTGGACGGAGCAGGTCACGCTCGGTCAGCCGGTCCAGCGCGGCCAAAGTTTCAGTAAGGGAGAGGTCGGCCGCGGCCGCGACGAACGCCGGCTCGGCCACGTCGGCGACCACCGCGACCGCCCGGGCCACCTGGAGATCGATGTGGCCCAGCGTGGCCAGTTCCGCGGCCAGCGCCGCGTTTCCGTCCGCGTCCGGGTGGCGGGCAAGCGCTTCCAGATACAGGGGGTTACCGCCGGCGGCGTCGTAGCGGGCCCGGTCGAGATCCTCGCCGACGAGCTGACGCGCCTCGGCGAACGTGAGCGCGCCCAGCTCGATCTCCTCGACACCGTCGGAAAGCGCGGCCGACAACCGGGGCGGCGCCTGGCGCGGCCGGTACGCCGCGACGATCACCACCCGGGCCCGCGGCGGGTGCCGCACCAGGTGGTCCAGCAGCTCCAGCGAGGCGTCGTCGGCCCAGTGCACGTCGTCCAGCAGCAGCGCCAGGCCCGCCGGCGCGGCCAGTTCGACCAGCCGGGCCCGGATCGCCCGGTGCACCCGGTAGCGCTCGACATCGATGGCATCCACGACTTCCGGGTTGTCCACCGTGGACAGTCCGTCCCCGGACAGCACCCCGAACGGGACGTGCCGCTCGAACTCCCCGGCCCGCCCGGACACCACGGCCACGCCGCCGTCCCGGGCCAGCGCCGCGAACTCGGCCAGCAGGCGGGACTTGCCCACGCCGGGCTCGCCGGTGAGGCGGACGAACTGGGCGGTGCCGAGACCGGGGGCGAACAGCTTGCCCCGCAACAGATCCAATTCGCGCCGACGGCCAACCAGCGGCGTCCCGATCACCACGGAAATGACGCTATCGGGGACCGTCCACTCTGGTACCGCCGGAAAGAGTGATCTTGAAACGGCCATTGTGTCCAATGTGGCTGACCTGCGCGGCGAGTGAATGTGAGCGTTCTCCCCATGCCGGTTCTGTCAGGCGCTGCCCGTTGCCGTCCGTGCAACTTGCGTGCCGCACAGGAAAAACTCACCCGTACCGGTTGACCTTCCGGCACCAACGCGGCGTGGCGAACGGCGCAACGCGTTGGGCTGAGTGACCATCGAGGACATGAAGCTCACCGGACTGTTGTCGCGCACTCAGGAAGAGCTGCCAGGCGTCACCGGTGTCGCCAGGGTGGACCGCCGCACCGACGACCTGCTGCGGCGCGTCGGGCCGGGCGACATCGCCGTGCTCGACGCGCTCGACCTCGACCGCCGCACCGCCGAGGCGCTGATCGCCGCCGAGGTGGTCGGCGTGGTCAACTCGTCGCCGTCGATCTCCGGGCGGTTCCCCAACCTCGGCCCCGAGGCGCTGCTGCACGCCGGCATCCCGCTCATCGACGACGTGGGCTCGGGCGTGCTCAGCTCGATCAAGGACGGCACCAAGCTGCGCCTGCACGAGGGCGTCGTCTTCCACAACGGCCGGGAGCTGGCCCGCGGTGTGGCGCAGACCCCGGAATCGGTGGCCGACCAGCTGATCGAGGCCAAGGCCGGGATGTCGGCCCAGCTGGAGGCGTTCTCCGCCAACACGATCGAGTTCCTGCGCCGGGAACGCGGCCTGGTGCTCGACGGCCACGGTGTGCCCGAGCTGTACGTGCCGATGCGCGGCCGGCAGGCCCTCGTCGTCGCGCCCGGCTACGGCCACGTCGACGACCTGCGCCGGGTGCGCAAGTACATCAAGGAGTTCCGGCCGGTGCTGATCGGCGTGGACGCCGGCGCGGACACGCTGATGGACGCCGGCCTCACCCCGGACGTCATCGTCGGCGACCCGGACGGGATCAGCACCGACGCGCTGCGCGCCGCCACCGAGGTCGTGCTGCCGGCGCAGGCCGACGGCCACGCGCCCGGGCTGGAGCGGATCCAGGACCTCGGCATCGGCGCGGTGACCTTCCCGGCCTCGGCCAACGCCGAGGACCTGGCGCTGCTGCTGGCCGAGGCCCACGGCGCCGGCCTGGTCGTCACCGTCGGCTTCCAGGCCACCCTGCGGGAGTTCCTGGACCGCGGCACCGGCGGCTCCATCCCGTCCACCTTCCTCACCCGCCTGAAGCTGGGCAGCAAACTGGTCGACTCGCACGCGGTCGCCGAGCTGCACCGCTCCCGGGTGTCCGCGGGCACCGTGCTGCTGCTGGTGCTCGCCGTGGCCGCGGTGGTCGCGGTCGCGCTGCTGGTGTCCGACGTCGGCAGCGTCTACCCGACGCTGCTGGCCGGCGCCTGGCACAACCTCGTCAGCTGGCTTGGGGGCCTGTTCGGATGATCTCGTTGCGCAATCACGTCATCTCCATCGCCGCGGTGTTCCTGGCGCTGGCCGCCGGGGTCGTGCTCGGCTCCACCTCGCTGAGCAACCGGGTCCTCGGCGGCCTCGCCGACGACCGGGCCAACCTCAGCAAGCAGGTGGCCGACCTTCAGTCCAGGCAGACCGACCTGACCGGCCGGCTCACCGACGCCGACCGCTACGCCCTGAGCACCGGGCCGCTGGCCGTGCGCGGGGCGCTGGACGGCAAGTCGGTGGTGCTGATCACCACCGCCGACGCCAAGCAGACCGACCGGGACGGCGTCGCCGGCCTGCTGCGGGCGGCCGGCGCCACCGTGACCGGTGAACTCCAGCTCACCGACGCGTTCACCGACCCGACCAAGTCCGACCAGCTGCGGTCGCTGGTGACCCGGCTGCTGCCGGCCGGCGTGCAGCTGCCGACCGCGGCCGACCCGGGCACCCTGGCCGGCGGCCTGATCGGGCCGTTGCTGCTGCTGGACAAGGCCACCGGCAAGCCGCAGGCCTCGCCGGACGAGACCGCCGCCGCGCTGACCGGCCTGGCCAGCGGCGGCTACGTTCGCCAGGGCCAGGGGCTGCGCGCCGCCCAGCTGGCGCTGGTGATCACCGGCGGCGCCGTCGGCGGCGACGCGGCGGCCGACCGGGCCGCGGTCATCGCCCGCTTCGCCACCCAGGTCCAGCGCTCCGGCGGCGGCACGGTGCTGGCCGGCCGCACCGGCTCGGCCGACAACTTCGGCCCGCTGTCGGTGGTCCGCGCCGACGGGTCGGTGCTGTCCACCGTGGACGACGTGGACAACCCCGCCGGCCAGGTCGTCACCGTGCTCACGCTGCGCGACGCGGCCGCCGGCAAGGTCGGCAGCTACGGCACGGCCGGCAACGCGCAGGCCCCGGCTCCCACATCCGCCACCGGGTGAGGTGCTACTGTGAAATCCCGTGGACAGGCCGATCGGCCCAGCCGCCGGCCTACATCAGGACCAGTCACCACGGGAGCCCCTCTTGTCACAGGTACGCATGACCAAGCACGTCTTCGTGACGGGAGGTGTGGCCTCCTCGCTGGGCAAGGGGCTCACCGCCTCCAGCCTCGGCCAGCTGCTCACCTCGCGTGGCCTGCGCGTCACCATGCAGAAGCTGGACCCGTACCTCAACGTGGACCCCGGCACGATGAACCCGTTCCAGCACGGCGAGGTGTTCGTCACCGAGGACGGCGCCGAGACCGACCTGGACATCGGCCACTACGAGCGGTTCCTGGACCGTGACCTGTCCGGCTCGGCCAACGTCACCACCGGCCAGGTCTACTCGGCGGTGATCGCCAAGGAGCGCCGCGGCGAGTACCTGGGCGACACCGTGCAGGTCATCCCGCACATCACCGACGAGATCAAGTCCCGGATCCGGGCCATGGCCGACCCGGACGAGAGCGGCGCCGCCCCGGACGTGGTGATCACCGAGGTCGGCGGCACCGTCGGCGACATCGAGTCGCTGCCGTTCCTGGAGGCCGCCCGGCAGGTCCGCCACGACGTGGGGCGGGACAACTGCTTCTTCCTGCACGTCTCGCTGGTGCCCTACCTGGCGCCCTCGGGCGAGCTGAAGACCAAGCCCACCCAGCACTCGGTGGCCGCGCTGCGCAACATCGGCATCCAGCCCGACGCCATCGTGTGCCGGGCCGACCGGGAGATCCCCGACGGCCTCAAGCGCAAGATCGCCCTGATGTGCGACGTGGACACCGAGGCCGTGGTGGCCGCGCCGGACGCGCCGTCGATCTACGACATTCCCAAGGTGCTGCACGCCGAGGGCCTGGACGCGTACGTGGTGCGGCGGCTGGACCTGCCGTTCCGGGACGTGGACTGGAAGGTGTGGGGCGACCTGCTGGAGCGGGTGCACAACCCGGGCGAGCGGTGCCGGATCGCCCTGGTCGGCAAGTACGTCGACCTGCCAGACGCCTACCTGTCGGTGACCGAGGCGCTGCGGGCCGGCGGCTTCGCGCACCGGGCCAAGGTCGAGATCAAGTGGGTCCCGTCCGACGAGTGCCAGACCGAGGCCGGCGCGGCCCAGGCACTGTCCGGTGTGGACGGTGTGCTGGTGCCGGGCGGCTTCGGCGTGCGCGGCATCGAGGGCAAGATCGGCGCCATCCGGCACGCCCGCACCCGCGGCATCCCGCTGCTGGGCCTGTGCCTGGGGCTGCAGTGCATGGTGATCGACGCCGCCCGCGGGCTGGCCGGCATCGCCGACGCCAACTCCGACGAGTTCGGCGAGCCGACCCAGAACCCGGTCATCTCCACCATGGCCGACCAGACCGACGTGGTCGCCGGCGAGCGGGACATGGGCGGCACCATGCGGCTCGGGGCGTACCCCGCGAAGCTGACCCCGGGGTCGCAGGCCGCCAAGGCCTACGGCACGACCGAGGTGTCCGAGCGGCACCGGCACCGCTACGAGGTCAACAACGCCTACCGGGCGCGGCTGAGCAAGGCCGGGCTGGTGTTCTCCGGGCTGTCGCCGGACGGGCACCTGGTCGAGTTCGTGGAGCTGCCGGCCGACAAGCACCCGTTCTTCGTGGGCACCCAGGCCCATCCCGAGCTGAAGTCCCGGCCCACTCGGCCGCATCCGCTGTTCGCGGCGTTCATCCGGGCCTCGCTGGACTACGTCGCCGCCGAGCGCCTGCCCGTCGAGCTGGCCGAGGTGACCGCGTGACCGAGCAGGAGCGGCGCCACGTCTTCGAAGTGGCTTCCAGCAAGGACATCTACGTCGGCCGGGTCATCGCCCTGCGCTCCGACTCGGTCGTGATGCCCGGCGGCAACACCGCCGTGCGGGAGATCGTCGAGCACCTCGGCGCCGTCGCCGTGCTGGCCCTGGACGCCGACGACCAGGTGACCCTCATCCACCAGTACCGGCATGCGCTCGGGCGCCGGATCTGGGAGCTGCCCGCCGGTCTGCTGGATGTCGTCGGCGAGGAGCCCGTGCTCGCCGCCCAGCGGGAGCTCAAGGAGGAGACCGGCCTCGCCGCCTCGTCGTGGGTGACCCTGGTCGACGTCGCCGCCTCGCCCGGCTTCACCGACGAGGTAGTGCGCGTGTTCCTGGCCCGCGACCTCACCGACGTCGGCCGCGAGATTCCCGACGGCGACGAGGAAACCGACCTCGTGACCCGGAAGGTGCCCCTGGCCGAGGCGATCCGCATGGCCCTGGCCGGCGAGATCGTCAACGGCGCCTCGGTCAGCGGCATCCTCGCCGCCCACGCGGTGTTGTCGGGTGCGGCGGAAGCCCGCCCCGCCGAGACCCCGTGGGTCGACCGCCCGACGAGGTTCGCCGCCCGCTGAGCGTGGCCGGGCGGGTAGATCAACTGTGCTGAGCCGCCCCCGAATCAAGGGAATCACCCGAACCTGGCAGTGCCGGGCTGGAGACGATCCGACCGGAGTCGCTCCGCCCGGCATTGCCAGGTTCGTTGTGTAGGCTTGAAAACGGGGGCGTGTGCCATGAACGTCGTTGGCGGTGGACCGGGGTTGGGCCGAGACGCCTGTGCTGGCGCAGCTGTCCTGGTCGTCGCGGGTTGTGTTGTCCCGGGAACGTGGCTCCGGATGCCCTCGATCCGGGTGGTCGGCACGTTGATGCTCGCCGGCGGCTCACATCAGAGATCGACGACCAGCCGCGCGGAGCGGGCGCGCGAGACGCAGGGGAACATCACCTCGTGCGCGGCCTGTTCGGCCGGGGTGAGCAGGGAGTCACGGTGATCGACTTCGCCGCTGAGGACGCCGGTCTCGCAGGTGCCGCAGGTGCCCTCCTCGCACGACGACAGGACCGGTAACCCCGCCGCGCGAAGGGCATCGAGGGCGGATCGGTCGGCGGGGACCGTGACGACCTGCCCACTGCTCGCGATCTCGATCTCGAACGCGCCGTCGGAGGTGCTCGGGGCCTGTCGCTTCGGGGTGAACCGCTCGACGTGCAGGCTGGCGTCCCGCCATGAGCGGGCCCGCTGCTCGACGGCCTGTAGCAGGGGTTCGGGCCCGCAGCAGTACACCGCGGTGCCCGGCTCGGGGGCGCCGACCAGCGCGTCGAGGTCCAGCAGTCCGACCTCGTCCTCGGGATGCACAGTGACTGCGTCACCGTGCTCGGCGGCGAGCTCGGCGAGGAAGGGCATCGACGCCCGGCTGCGGCCGCCGTAGGCGAGCCGGTACTCGATCCCGTCCGTGCGGGCCGCGTCCATCATCGGCAGGAGCGGGGTGATGCCGATCCCGCCGGCGATGAACAGGTAGCGCTTGGCCTCGACGAGCTCGAAGTTGTTCCGTGGCGGCGAGGCGTCCACGACGTTCCCCTCGGCGAGGATGTCGTGCACCCACCGGGATCCGCCCCGGCCCCGCTGCTCCCGCCGCACGGCGACCCGGTAGCGCGTCGGATCTCCGGGATCGCCGCAGAGCGAGTACTGGCGCAGCATCTCCCCGCACTGAAGGTCGATGTGCGCGCCGGGAGTCCACGCGGGCAGCCGAGATCCGTCGACAGCGACGAGGTCGAGCGCGGCGACCCCGTCGGCAGCCATCCACCGGGCAGCCAGGCGCAGCGGCAACCTGGCCGGAATCATCGAGCGACTCCACCGATGCGGAGGGGGCCGGTGACACGCGCAGGCTTCCAGTGCGGGTGGTCGCACGACCCCGCCGGCAGCTCTACTGCGTCGTCCGCGGCGAGGCAGTGCCCGTGCCGCGAGTCCGTGCCCGGGATCCACGAGACCCGGGACACCCGGCCGTCCTCGCCCACCGCGGCACGCTGTCCCGTGCCCGCAGCCGCTCGAGCCATCGACATCTCCTTCTGCCGTGGCGGGAGTCAGCGGGTCTCGGCCGCGGCGAGGCGGTGGAGCAACCGGCGCAGGCGCAGTCCCGGCACGTCCGCGGGCACGCTGTGCTCGACGACTCCCTCGCGGGTGTCGCGCTCGACGTGCTCCTGGATCCAGCCGAGCGCTGCGACGTCCTCGTTGAAGATCGTCTCGAAGCGCTGCGCATGTTCGATCGGGTCGACCGTGAATGGCACGTCCTGCCAGGCCATCCAGAACTGGTGGGTCGAGTCGTCGTCCGCCGGGGTCAGGCAGTGCGCCATCACGACCGTCCGCAGCTTCGCGGCGGCGGGGTCCGTCGGCTCGAAGCTCTGCACCGCATAGTTGATCGCAGGAGTCACCGACATGGTCCGTGTGGAGTGGAAGACCGGGGTGCTCGGGTCGTCCCCGGTCGGCAGCGCGTAGCCGCCGAGCACGGTGTGGAGATCCTTGCGGTAGCCCACGGCGAGCTCGGTGAACCCGTCGGGAAGCTCGTCGGGCGGGAGAAGCGCCAGCGCGGTCTCGGTGAAGTCCGACACGCCGAAGCCGTGCAGGAACTCGAGGTGGGTCAGGTCGAGCAGGTTCTCGTGGACCATCAAGTAGTTGCAGGGGTTGATGGTGTAGCCGGTGACGCTGTGGCCCCCCTCGGTCTCCGCGGGCCAGGGGATGAGCGCAGGGTCGGCGTCCTGCGGGTTGCGACCGGTCCAGATCCAGACCCACGGCCCTCGCTGGAGAGTCGGGTAGCTGCGGACCGTGATGTCGCCGGGGCTCGCGCCGGGCACCGCGAGGCAGCGGCCGTCCTTGCCGTAGGTGAAGCCGTGGTAGCTACAGCGGATGGTGTCGCCGATGCGGAGGCTGCGGGACAGGGGGAACCGCCGGTGGGCGCAGCGGTCGTCGAGGGCGATGAGCCCGCCGTCCTCTGCCTCGTAGAAGCAGACCGGCTCGCCCAGGATCCACCGTTGCCGCAGGTCCTGGCCGAACTCGCTGCGGGCGGCGAGCACGTACCACGCCTCGCGGATCAACGGCGCGGTCGCGCCGGGTGAGCGTCGAAGGGGTCCGGCGGTGGTCCGATTCTCTGTGGTGGTCACGAACGCGCTCCTTCGGTAGCCGTGCGGGGTGGTGGGGTGTCGATGCGGAGCCCTGGGGCGACGACGAGCGGAGGACGGCCAGGTGGCCGGCGATCAGCGCGGCGCCCGTCGGGCCGCCGAGCGCCAGCCGTGATGCCGCGACGAGCGGGCCGGGTCCCGAGCCGGGGACTGGGCGGTGGTAGGCGGACACGCCGGCGTAGCGGACCCCGACGGGTCGTCACGTCCGGAGCGCCTCGAGCTGGATGGGGAGTCCGTCGGTGGGCATCGGGCCGGTGGTGTAGCCGATCGGTGGCTCGTAGCCGGCGGGCACGGTCCAGCGGTAGCGGAGCAGCAGCTGGTGCATGATCGCCTTGACCTCCATGACGCCGAAGTGCAGGCCGATGCACTTGTGCGCGCCACCGCCGAACGGAGCCCAGGCGTAGCGGTGCACCTTGTCCTCGCGGCGGTCCTCGGCGAACCGGCCGGGATCGAACTCGTCCGGCTTCGGCCACACGTCGGCCAGCCGCTGGGTGGCGTAGGTGCTGGTCATGACGATCGTGCCGGCCGGGATGTGGTGGCCGAGGATCTCGGTGTCGCGGACGGTCTCGCGGGCCAGCGAGCCGACCGGCGCGTTGATCCGCATGGCCTCCTTCATCACCAGGTCCAGCGTGGTCAGCCGGTCCAGATCGGCGAACTCGATGGCGTCCTTGCCGAGCTCCTGGGCCTCCACGCGCGCCTTGTCCTGCCACTGCGGGTGCCGGCCGAGGTAGTAGCCCATCATCGCCAGCGTGATCGTGCTGGTGTCGTGCGCGGCCACCATCATGAAGATCATGTGGTTGACGACGTCGTCGTCGGTGAACCGCTCCCCCTCCTCGCTGGTCGCCCGGCAGAGCACGCTGAACAGGTCGTCCCCGCCGTCGGCGCGGCGCGTGGCCAGCCGCTCGCGGAAGTACTGCTCCAGGACCCGCCGCCCGCGCCGCCCGCGCGCCCACGCCCCACCCGGCACGTTCGCCCTGATGTAGGCCAGGGCGCCGTGCACCGTGTCGACGAACGCATCGGTGAGCCGGTCCGCGTCCGCGCCGACGTGTTCTCCGACGAAGACCTCGTTGGCGATGCCCAGCGTGAGCTGTTTCGCGGCGTCGTACAGCGCGAACCGGCGACCGGGGCGCCACCCGTCGAGCTCGCGGGCGATCCGCGGGTTCATCGCGTCGAGGTAGTTGGCCAGGCGGGGACGGGCGAACGCCTCCTGCATGATCCGGCGGTGCAGCCGGTGCTCCTCGAAGTCCATCAGCATGAGGCCGCGGTGCAGGAACGGGCCGATGAAGTACTCGTAGCCCCCCTGGTTGGCGAACGCCTTGTCCCGATTGGCCGCCAGGAGCTCGGTGCCCTCCGGTCCGATCACCCAGACCACCTTGGCGCCGAGCATGACACCCCAGCTGACCGGACCGTACGTCGCGTACCGGCGCCGGCCGAACTCCAGCATGTCGTACAGCGCACCCAACGCGTGGCCGATGAACGGCAGTCCGGGGTCGCCCATCACCGGCTTGAGCCGGGGGTCCGGTGGCGTGGCCAGCGGAGCGGGACGGACCGGCGCCCGCGCGGCCAGTGCGGCAGCGGCCGATTGCATGTGCCTGACGAGGGCACCAGTCATGACAGCCCACCCTTCCCGACGCCTACGTCGACGAAGCAGGCCCTCACGATAGAGGAATCACGTGTTTCCGTAAACACGTGATTCCTATTTGTCGGCGCTGTGCCAGACTGGCGGCATGACTCGGACGGTGACCGGCACCTACGGCGGGGTGTCGGCGGAGCAGCGGCGGGCCGAGCGGCGCCGCCGGCTGCTGGACGCCGCACTGGATGTGATCGGAACCCAGGGCTGGTCCTCGACGACCCTGCGCGGCGTCTGCGAGCGGGCCAAGGTCGGCCCGCGCTTCTTCTACGAGAGCTTCGCCGATCTCGATGCGCTGGCCGCCGCTCTGCACGACGAGATCCTGGAGGCCGTGCTGGCCCGCGTGCTGGTCGCAGTCGACGCCGCACCCGACGATCTGCCTGCGCGCACGACGGCCGTGTTCCATGCCGTGATCAGCGAGTTCTTGGACGACCCGCGCCGGGCTCGGGTGTTGTGGGTCGAGGCGTACGGCAGCGAGGCGCTGCTGCGGCGGCGGTTCGCCGCGATGCGCCGGCTGGCCAGGATGGCCGTGGAGCAGAGCCAGGACCTGCTGGATCTGCCACCTGACGGCGACCGCGTGTTGCGAGCCGTCGCGATGATGCTCACCGGCGGGGTCACCGAGTTCGTGCTGGCCTGGCTGGACGGCGGGATGGACCTCAGCCGCGACGAGCTGGCGGAGATCAGCGTCGAGTACGCGTTGACCGTGGGTAGGGAGATACCGGCGATCGCCGACCGTCTGAGCCGCTCCCGCTCAGATTCCTGATCGAGCGTACGGGTCGGGAGATCCGGTCGGGGGCTGCTCAGAGCGCCTTCACCGGTACGGCGTCCACTGCGTGGTGGTGTCGCCGGTGCGGATGGAGTGCAGGCGCCGGCGCAATTCGGAGCGGGCGTCGGTGTCGCGGGCGATGGGCATGCCGACGGCGGCGAGTTTGAGCTCGCGGAGTTCGCGCAGGACCGGGAATCCGGGCCAGTGGGTGACGTCGAAGCCGTAGGCCTCGGCGAGCTGGCGGTGCTGGTCGCCGCCGCGCTGACTGCTCCCGGGCCGGAAGCGGAGTTGGCGCACGGCCACCGGGACCAGGTCCCATTCGCGGGGGCCGACGCAGGCGGTGTCGAGGTCGCACCAGATGGCGCCGCCGGGGGTGGCGATGAGGTTGCCGACCTGGGCGTCGCCGTGGATGACGCACTCGGGCAGCTGGTAGTGAATCGTGGCGAGGGCCTCCTCGATGGCGTCGCAGCGGCGGGCCAGCAGGTCGAGGTCGGCGTCGGGCCAGCCGCGGGTGCGGGCGTCGTGGATGCGGGTCCGCAGATCGGTCACGGGATCCCAGCGCGGCAGCGAAGCCCCGGCGGCGGGCACGCGGTGCAGCCGCCGCAGCAGGCGGGCGAGCTCGGCGACGGTGGGGGTGCGGCCGGTGTCGGCGGCCCGCAGCCAGAAGGTGACGACGTGCTCCTCGACGTGCACGATCTGCGGCACGCCCTGAGCCGGCTGCACCACGGGCACCCGATGCCGGTCGAGCAGCCGAGCGGCCTCGACCGCCGCCAGGGCCCGGCGGCGAAGGCCGGGCGTGAGCGTGATCCGCACGATGATGGGATGCCGCTCCAGGCGGTACACGGCGTTGTTGACGCACCGCACGATCCGCGCCCCGGTGTCGTCCAGGCCCACCCGGGCACAGGCGCGCGCCAGCACCGATCTGATCGAGGTGTGGTCGCCGGTGAGCATGTGTCCCCTTCCGCCGATCAGGGGGTACCCAAGGCGCGGGGACTCGACGCGTTTCGACGATACCCACGCTGTCGTGGGCGGTGTAGTGGCCGCTGTTACGGTTGCCGCGACCGAGGCCGAAATGCCCTCCCGGCCTGGCGCGCCGCGTGATACGGCTGCACGGCGGGGGGCCCGAAGGCCGGGGATGGTGCCACGTGGAGGACGGCCGGGCACGGGAGGTCACCGCGTCCATCAACAAGATGGCGCTGGAGGAAGGGTCGCCGGTCGCCGTGCGCCACGTGTGCCGGGCCTGCGCGGAGCGGATGCGGGCGGTCGGCGTCGTCCAGTACGTGGTGTCCGACCTGGGGCAGGGCGAGCCCGTCTACGCCACCGACCTGGCCGCCGAGCAGATCGCCGAACTCCAGGTGACGCTGGGCGAGGGGCCGGCGGTGGACACGCTGGCCGAGGAACGCCCCATGTTCGCCGTCGACCTGACGTCGCCGTCGCCGTGGCCGATGTTCGCCCAAGCCGCGGTCGATGCCGGGGTGCGAGCGGTGTTCGCCTTCCCGCTACAGATGGGCTCCATCTCGGTCGGCGTGCTGGAGATCTACCGCGCCGCGCCGGGCGACCTCACCACCGTCGAGTACCGGGACGCCCTGCTCTACACCGACGCGGCCATGGCCCTGCTGCTGGAGCACGTCGACGACGTGCCCACCAACGCCGAGAACAACCTGTTCGCCGGCGGCTTCGGCAGCCGCTGGGACCTCGTGCACCAGGCCACCGGCATCATCTCGGTGCAGTTGGGCGGCGGGCTGGGCGAGGCCTTCCTTCGGTTGCGAGGCCACGCCTTCCTGACCGGACGTGGCCTCGCCGACGTCGCCGAGGACGTGATCGAGGGCCGGCTGCGCTTCGACGGCGACGACTGCTGACCGGTCAGACGCGGTTCACGTGCAGGACCGGGATGACGCGGCTGGTCTTGCGCTCGTAGTCGCCGAAGCCGGGCATCTGGGCCACGGCCTGGGCGTAGAGCCGGGCCCGTTCGGACTCGTCGGCCACCTCGACCGCCCGCGCCCGGTACTTCTCCGTGCCGATCTCGGCGGTGAACTCCGGGTGGGCCTTGAGGTTGTGGTACCAGGCCGGGTGCTTGTCGGCCCCGGCGGCCGAGGCGATCACGTACACGCGCTCGCCGTCCTTGAAGTACACCACCGGATTGGTGCGCTCGGCGCCGCTCTTCGCGCCGGTCGTGGTCAGCAGAATCAGGTCCGCCCCGGTGAAGTTGCCGCCGACCTTGCCGCCGTTGGCCCGGAATTCCTCGATCACCTGCGTGTTGAAGTCAGTCACGTCACAGCCAACACCGTCGGCCGCCGGATCCATTCCGCCTCCCGTCCCCGGTCGGGTGGTGTACGGTGCGTCACATTCCTGCCGCCCTGGGTCACCGGCATGGGGGGAGAAACGCATGGCCGCGTTCGCCAGTGGCGAGTACCGGGCGCTGTTGTCGGCGTACACGGTCTCCATGGCCGGCGACCAGTTCGCCCGGGTGGCGCTGTCGGTGCTGATCTTCGAGCGCACGGGTTCGGCGGCGCTGACGGCGCTGACCTACGCGCTGACGTTCCTGCCCGACCTGGTCGGCGGCCCGCTGCTGTCCGGACTGGCCGACCGCCGTCCCCGGCGCACGGTGATGATCGTCGCCGACGTGCTGCGGGCGGTGCTGGTGGCGGTGATGGCCTTGCCGGGCCTGGGTTTTCCGGTGATCGCGGCACTGCTGGTGGTGGTCCAGCTGGCCGGGGCGCCGGCCAACGCGGCCCGCGGCGCGCTGCTGCCGCAGATCCTCGGCGACGACGACTATCCGGCCGGCCAGGCCGGGCTGTCCTCGGCCGGGCAGGCGGCGCAGGTGGCGGGCTTCGCCGGCGGCGGCGCGCTGATCGTCGCGATCGGCACCGGCGGTGTCCTGCTGGCCGACGCTGCGACGTTTGCCGCCTCGGCCGCGTTGGTGCTGCTGGGAATTCGGCACCGCGACGCGGCCACCAAGGCCGACGCCAAACGGAGCTGGGGGCGCGATGTCGTGGCCGGGGCCCGGCTGGTCGCCACCACGCCGAAGCTGCGCGCGCTGATCGCGTTCGCCTGCATCTCGGGCATCTACATCGCCGGCGAGGCGCTGGCCGCCCCGTACGCCGCCGAGCTGGGCGGCGGGCCGACGCTGGTCGGCCTGCTGTTCGCGGGCTTCGCCGCCGGCGCGGTCGCCGGCATGCTGCTGCTGGCCCGGCTGCCCGAGCCGGTGCGGCTGCGGCTGTTACCGGTGCTCGCGGTGTGCTCGTGCCTGCCGCTGGTCCTGTGCGTGCTCGACCCGTCGGCGCCGGTCGTGGTGCTGCTGTTCGTGCTCAGCGGGGTCGCCAGCGGCTACCAGGTCACCGCCAGCACCACGTTCATGCGGAACGTGCCCGACGACCGCCGCGGGCAGGCGTTCGGGCTGGCCGTCACCGCGCTGAAGGTGGCCCAGGGCGTCGGCGTCGGGCTGGCCGGCGTGGTCGCCGAGGAGCTCACCGCGCACGGCACGGTGGCCCTGGCCGGCGTGGTCGGGGTGCTGGCCGCGATCGGCGTCGGGCTGATGTGGCGGAGCGCGTCGGCCGTGCCCTCGACACGGCCGACGCCCGCCCCCGGCTAAGCCGTCAGCGCCATTCGCTGGGCCGGCCGACGCCGCGCCACTCGGAGGGACGGCCGGTGCGGGGGGACTCGCTGCGCTTGATCATGATGTGCCTCCGTGTGGGCGTCGGGCGTGATTTTCGTTTCCCCCGAGCGGACCACGACACTGTGTCGTTCCCTGATTACAGTGACTGTTTCCGGCCATGGGGGGTGCAGCGACGTGAATCGGGTCGACCCACGCCGCTGGCGTCTATGGTCCCTCCCACGTGGACTACTCGCGTACGTCCTCGTGGTGGAGTTGGCGACCGTACTCATGCTGGTCACCACCGCTTCACTGACCCCGATCACGTCCGCGGGCTGGCTCTGGTTCACCGTGCTGCTCGGCGCGTCGGTCATTCACTTCGAGGCCGCCCAGGGAATCGAACGTATTCGCGAAGTTTCCGCCGAGGGCAGCCCGTACACGCATATGCAGAGCGTCTGGTATTTCGCCGGCGTGCTGTTGTTGCCGCTGCCGCTGCTGGCCTCGCTGATCGCTGTGTCGTTCACCTACGAGTGGTTCCGGGTGTTCCGGGGCCAGGCGGTCGCGTACCGGAAGGTCTTCTCCGCGGCGACCGTGGTGCTGGCCGTCGGGGCCTCGCAGCTGGCCTTCGCCGCCTTCTTCCCGGGCGTCGGCCTGCCCTACGCGGCCCTGCTGGACGGGCCGCTCGGCGCGCTCGCGGTGATCGTCGCCGGGCTGGCCTACCGGCTGGTCAACTACGCCCTGGTGGTCGGCGCGATCGTCGCCTCCAACCCCGAGCAGCCGGCCCGCAAGGCCCTCGGCCACGCCTCCGACCAGCTGATCATCGCCGCCAGCGTGGGCCTCGGCTACGCCGTCGGCGTGTTCACCGTGGACCGGCCGTGGTCGATGCCGATCCTGCTGATCACCGTGCTCGCCCTGCACATGGGCCTGCTGCTGCCGCAGTTCCGCATCGCCGCGCACACCGACGCCAAGACCGGCCTGGTCGACGCCTCGTGGTGGTCCGACCGCGCCACCGACCAGCTCGACCGGGCCCGGCGGCTGACCAGGACCGTCGGCGTGCTGATGATCGACCTGGACCACTTCAAGGAGGTCAACGACCGCTACGGGCACCTGGCCGGCGACCGGGTGCTGGCCGCGGTCGCCGAATGCGTGCGGCACTCCGTGCGATCCCTGGACCTGGTCGGGCGCTGGGGCGGCGAGGAGTTCGCCGTGCTGGTGCCGGCCGTCGGCGTCGACGAGCTGCACGCCGCCGGCGAACGGGTGCGGGCCGCCGTGTCGGCGCTGGCCGTGGACACGCACGACCTGGAGGGGCGGGAGGTCACCGTCACCGGGCTGACCGTCTCTGTCGGCGCCGGGCTGTTCCCCGGGACCGCCGTGGAGCTCAGCGACCTGCTGCTGGCCGTGGACGGCGCCCTGTTCCAGGCCAAGAAGCAGGGCCGCAACCGCACCGTCATGGCCGCCCGCATCGTCCCCGCCCCCGCCGTGGAACGCACCGCCTAGAAGCTGACCACGCGGTTGCGGCCGTTGTGTTTGGCGGTGTAGAGGGCGGTGTCGGCGGCGTGCAGGAGGCGGTCGACCACCGTGCCGGCGGTGGGGTACATGGCCACGCCGATCGACACCGACAGGTCCCGGATCACCCGGCCGTCGTCGGCGAAGTCGATCGGCACCGCCAGCTCGCCCACCGCGCGCCGGATGCGCTCGGCCACCGCCACCACATGCTCCTCGCCGACGCCGGGCAGCAGCACCACGAACTCCTCGCCGCCGAACCGGCCGACCGAGTCGTAGGAGCGGACCTGGGCGGTGATCGTGTCGGCCACCGCCTTCAGCGCCAGGTCCCCGGCCAGATGCCCGTACGTGTCGTTGACCTGCTTGAAGTGGTCCAGGTCGACCATCAGCACGCCGGTCGTCTGCTGGGTGCGCTCGGCCCGGGCCAGCTCGCTGGTGGCCAGGTTGTGCCAGCCCAGGGTGTTGAACAGGCCCGTCTTCTCGTCCTTGGTCGCGGCCACTTCCAGCTGCTTGACCAGCACGCCCCGGTGCAGCACGAGCAGCGGCGGCACGACCATCACCACCAGCAGCGGCTGCGTCGCCACGGCCAGGGCCGTCAACGTGCCCAGACACAGGGTGGCCAGCTCCACCAGGTTGTCGGCCCAGCCGCCGAACAGCTCGCGCACCGAGTGGCGGGTCATGTTCAGCGCGCCCAGGATCAGCAGCGCGTTGGCCACGAAGTAGGCCGCCACCGTCGCCGCGATCACGCCCACGCCCGGCCAGCCCAGCGCCAGCGCGCCGTCGATGCCGTGCACGCCGAACAGCTCCAGCACCAGCCGGGCCGCGTAGCAGGTCAGCACCACCACCGACCCGTTGATCACGCTGCGGAACGCCGGCACCCGTTGCAGCCGGTACCAGCTGCGCAGGGCCAGATGCGCGTACAGGATCGCCACCAGCGCCGCCACCAGGGCCGGCGGCAGCAGCAGGACGCCCGCGAACGTCCACACCGAGGTCATGTTGATGTGCGGCGTGCCGTTCACCCGGCGGCGGATCCGCTCCACCTGCCGGCCCAGCTCCGCCTGGGTGATGCCCAGCGCCGCCAGCGTCAGCGTCACCAGCCCGTCCGTCAGGCTCGGGTGAACCCACCCGGCCGCCAGGACCGTAGTAGCCACCGCGAGCGCCTCGACGACCAGGCAGAACACGATCAGCCGCGGGCGCTGCCGCCACAGTGTCCATTGACGGGGAGTGACCAGGAGGTCACGGACGTGCACCGACGAGCCAACGCCCGGCCCGGTGTCGTCCATAATCGTGCTCCGGCACTCCCTGCGGTGACTGACCCGACCCGGTCAGCCAAGCACACCGAGCGAGCCAGGTCAGCCACCGTGACCTGGATGGATCAGCGAGGGGAGGTGCAGCGGCCATGAGCAACCGCGACAGCTGAACCCCTCACGCGCGTCACGCGCCGTTGTAGAGACGGTGGCCGTCGACCAGTTCGATCTCACCCGTGTTGTCGGCGGCCACCCGTAGTTCGTTAGCGAAGCCACTGGCGCTGAAGCACAGCAGCCGGCAGCTCGCCGCGCCCGGAACGCCTCGGTCGGCGAGCAGCCCGCGGATGTGCCGAAGCCGCTCGGCATGGCCGGACGTCATCGTCTCTTCCCACTTGGCCTCGCCGATCGCGAGCAACGTCTGGCGATCGGCGTCGTCCCGACCCCACACCACCACGTCCAACTCGTGGTTCTGCTTCAACACCGGATCGGCCACCGAACCCGAGGCCACCTTCGTCCGTTGTCCGCCCACCGAAGTCGGGTCCGCGTACCAGCGCACCCAGTCGCGACAGACGCCTTGGAAATGCGGTCCGACGATCTTGCTTCGAAACGTCTGTCCAGATCGCTGCCAGACTCGCTCGGCGTTGCCGGGACGCTCCAGGTCGGTCCACTCCGGCCGCATCATCGCGTAGTGGAAGGCCACGATCGGCTCGGCGATCCGGTACGCGGATCGCTTGCCGTGGAACGCGTCCGGATCGCGATGGATCATGCCGGTGTCCTCAAGGACGGTGAGCGCGTGTCCCAGATCCGTCGACTTCCGCCCCAGGTAGCCGGCGATGCCGCTGCGGGTGTGATTGCCGTTGCCGATGGCCGAGAGCACTCCGTGGTACAGCGCCGTGTCCCGAAGGTCCGGCTCCTCGGCGAGCAGGAACCGCGCCTCGCGGAACAGCGGCCGGGACGGGTTGAGGACGTTGCGGATCACCCAGTCGTCGAAGTCGGTGATGCCGTCCGGGATGTCGCCAAGGGTGAATTCACGGTGATACGCGGGCGTTCCGCCGACGACCGAGTTGACCAGCAGGGCGAGCCTGGGAACCGCCGTGAGACCCCAGAACTCGGCGGCCAACCGGTAGTCGAGCGTCGGCACCACCAGTTCGAGGCTGGCCCGACCACGTAGCGGAGCGGTGCCGGAGAGCAGGTTTCCCATGAAGGACAGGGCCGACCCGCACAGCAGCAGCCGTACGGGTGTCACCGCGTCGCGCGCTTGTGGGCCGAGTGCCCGCTGCAACAGCGACGGCAGCTCGGGAGAGGCTCGCACCAGGAACGGGAACTCGTCGATGACGACGGGCAACGGGCCGTCGGCGGCCACTGTCATCAGCACGTCGACCGCTTCGTCCCAGGTCTGGAATCGGTGTGGCGCGCGATCGCCCCGGAACCGGGCCAGTGCTTGGCCGAACTGCCGCAGCGACTCCGCCTCGGTCGCCTCGCTGGCGGCGAAGAAGAAGCCGCCGGTGGCGCGACACACGGCGTCGAGCAGGAAGGTCTTGCCCTGACGTCGACGGCCGGACACCACGCCGAGAGTGGCTTCGCGACCCGGGTAGGACACGAACCGGGACAGTTCCGACCACTCGAAGTCCCGATCGAACATCTCAGCAGGACGATCCACGCCGCTCCAATGATAACCGTACCTATTATAAGTACGCCTATCTTAGCGCGTGGGCTTGATCGCCGGGCTAGGCTACGGCGTGAGCTGCCCAGGAATGAGGTGAACTCCCGCTGAGCGCGCCGCATGTCGCCGAGCTGCCCGTGGCCCTCCGCGAGGCCACCGCGGGCTACCTGGACCACCTCGCCGTCGAGCGCGGCACGGCCCGCAACACGCTCGACTCCTACGCCCGCGACCTGCGGCGGTACACCGAGCACCTGGCCCACACGGGCGTGGCCTCGTTGGCCGACGTGACGGAGCGAAACGTCACGGAGTTCCTGGCGGCGCTGCGCGAGGGCGACGCGGAGCACCCGCCGCTGGCGGCGTCGTCGGCGGCGCGGGCGGTGGTGGCGGTGCGGGGCCTGCACAAGTTCGCGTTCCGCGAGGGCCTGGCCCAGCAGGACCCGGCCCGCGAAGTGCACCCGCCGGTCCCGCCGCGCCGGCTGCCGAAGGCGTTGCCGGTGCACGAAGTGCTGCGGCTGCTGGACACGGCGACGGGTGAGGATCCCCGGTCGCTGCGCGACCGCGCGCTGTTGGAACTGCTGTACTCCTCGGGGGCCCGCATCTCCGAGGCCGTGGGCCTGGATCTGGACGACATCGACCGCGGCGAGCGCACGGTGTTGTTGGACGGCAAGGGCGGCAAGCAACGCCTGGTGCCGATCGGACGGCCGGCGCTGGCCGCCGTGGACGCCTATCTGGTGCGGGCCCGGCCGGAGTTGTCCCGCCACGGGCGAGGAACCCCGGCGGTGTTCCTCAACGCGCGCGGCGGCCGGCTGTCCCGGCAGAGCGCCTGGCAGGCGCTGAAGACGGCGGCCGATCGGGCAAGCATCGACGTCGAGGTCTCGCCGCACACCCTGCGCCATTCCTTCGCCACCCACCTGTTGGAGGGCGGCGCGGACGTGCGGGTCGTGCAGGAGCTGCTGGGCCACGCTTCCGTGACCACCACCCAGGTGTACACGTTGGTCACCGTGACGACATTGCGTGAGGTCTACGCCACCGCGCACCCGCGAGCCCTGGCCTAGTTTTAGGCCATTCGCCGCAATCGCGGCTGCTCGAACGAGTGACGTTCACTCGGCGAGGCGCGTTGCCGCGGCCTCCATAGCGCCTTACGCTGCGGCTCAAGGAGAGTCAGGTCACGAGGAGACTGGAGCCATGTCGACACCGCAGCCTGCCGGGGAATCCGGGGAGCGGCTCGTGCGTGGACCCTCCGTCGAGCTCAGCCTGGCGCCGCACGCGCGCCCCGAGAACGACGAGCCGGACGTCGCCGCCAACGGCGAGATCGGCCCCACCGGCCGGCCGGTGCGCCACGTGCCAGAGCCGGCGCTGATCGGCGCCCACGGGCCGGCCACGATTCTGGCGGTGTGCAACCAGAAGGGCGGCGTCGGCAAGACCACCTCCACCATCAACCTGGGCGCGGCGCTGACCGAGTACGGCCGCCGCGTGCTGCTGGTGGACTTCGACCCGCAGGGCGCGCTGTCGGTGGGGCTGGGCATCCAGCCGCACCAGCTGGACCGCACCATCTACAACGTGCTGATGGAGCGCACGGTCGGCATCGAGGACGTCGTGATGCAGACGTGCGTGCCGGACATGGACCTGCTGCCCAGCAACATCGACCTTTCCGCTGCCGAGGTGCAGCTGGTGTCGGAGGTCGGCCGTGAGCACACCCTCGTGCGCACGCTGCGACCCGTGATGGACCACTACGACTACGTGCTCGTGGACTGCCAGCCCTCGCTCGGGCTGCTCACCGTCAACGCGCTGGCCGCGGCCGACGGCGTGTTAATCCCACTGGAGTGCGAGTTCTTCAGCCTGCGCGGGGTCGCGCTGCTGATCGACACCATCGAGAAGGTCAAGGAACGGTTGAACCCCAAGCTTGAGATCACGGGCATCCTCGCCACCATGTACGACCCGCGCACGCTGCACTCGCGGGAGGTGATGGCGCGGGTCGTCGAGGCGTTCGGCGAGACGGTGTTCGACACCGTGATCAACCGGACCGTGCGCTTCCCGGAGACCACGGTGGCCGGCGAGCCGATCACCACCTGGGCGCCCCGGTCCTCCGGGGCCAAGGCCTACCGCGCGCTGGCTCGCGAGGTGATCGCCAGGTGACTCGCCGCGTCCAGCTTCCGGGTGCGGCCGAGTTGTTCCGGTCCACCAGTGTGTCCAGGGCGGCCGCTGTCGCGCCCGGTGAGCCCCCCGTTTCGGACGACGCCGTATCCTCGGCGGGAACCGGTCGCCGCAAGCACGAGGCGAAGATCACGGTCTACCTGTCCGACGAGGAGCTGCTGGCGTTGGAGCACGCACGGCTGGCGCTGCGCGCCGCGCACGGCATCGCCGTGGACCGCGGCCGGGTGGTGCGCGCCGCCATCGCGGCCGTGCTGGCCGACTTCACCCTCAACGGGGCCCAGTCGCAGCTGGTCAAGGGCATCACCGGGGATGACTGATGTGGATCCCGGGATCCCCGCCGAGCAGTCCGGTGGCAAGTTCACCGTCAAGCTGACCAACTTCGAGGGCCCGTTCGACCTGCTGCTGCAGCTGATCTCGCAGCACCAGATGGACGTCACCGAGGTGTCGCTGAGCCGGGTCACCGACGACTTCATCGCCCACCTCAAGACGCTGGGCGAGCAGTGGGACCTGGACGAGACCACCGAGTTCCTGGTGATCGCCGCGACCCTGCTCGACCTGAAGGCGGCCCGGCTGCTGCCGGCCGGCGACGTCGAGGACGAGGACGACCTGGCCCTGCTGGAGGCCCGGGACCTGCTGTTCGCGCGGCTGCTCCAGTACCGGGCGTACAAGCAGGTCGCGGCCCTGTTCGGCGAGCTGGAGGCCGGGGCCCTGCGGCGGTATCCGCGGTCGGTGTCGCTGGAGGACCGCTACACCGAGCTGCTGCCCGAGGTGATGATCGGCATGAGCCCGGCGCGCTTCGCCGAGCTCGCCGCCGCCGTCTTCCGCCCCAAGCCGCCGCCCACGGTTTCGCTGTCCCACCTGCACATGGGGGCCGTGTCGGTGCGCGCGCACGCCGCGATCCTGCGGGTGCGCCTGGCCGAGGCCGGCGTCGCGACCTTCGGCGACCTGGTCGCCGACTGCGAGAACACGATCGAGGTGGTGGCCCGGTTCCTGGCGCTGCTGGAGCTCTACCGCGAGACCGTCGTGCTGTTCGAGCAGGACGACGCGTTGGGGGAGCTGACGCTGCGCTGGTCCGGCGGCAGCCTCGAGGAGGCCCGGGCGGCGGCCGAGGTGGATCGGGCGTTCGCCGACGAGGAGGAGTACGGGTGACCGAACCCGAGAACACCCCGGCCGAGCCGGAGAACACCGAGCCGGCCGAGGACACCCAGGTCGAGGCCGCCGAGGTCGAGGGCGCCGAGGTCGAGGCCGCCGAGCCCGAGGTCGTGGACGTCGCCGCGGCGATGGGCGTCATTCTCGACGAGGCGGCGGCGTACCAGGCGACGTCCTCCGAGGACGACGAGGAGGTCCCGGCCTCCACTCTGCCCGACCTCGCCGACGACGCCGTGCTGCACGCGGCGCTGGAGTCGCTGCTGCTGGTGGTCGACTCGCCGGCCGAGGACGAGCTGCTGGCCACCACCCTCGACCAGCCGGTGAAGCGGATCCGGGAGGCCATGCAGGCGCTGTCGGCCCGGTACACCGAGTCCGGCAGCGGTATCGACCTGCGGCGGGTCGGCGACGGCTGGCGGCTGCACACCCGGGACGTCTACGCCCCGTACGTGGAGAAACTGCTGCTCGACGGCCAGCGGGCCAAGCTCACCCGGGCCGCGCTGGAGACCCTGGCGGTGATCGCCTACCGGCAGCCCGTCACCCGATCGAGGGTGGCGGCGGTGCGTGGCGTGAACGTCGACGGGGTGATTCGGACCCTGGTGACGCGGGGTCTGATCGAGGAGACGGGCAACGACCCCGACACGGGTGGCATCCTGTATCGGACCACCGAACTCTTTCTGGAGCGGTTGGGGCTGTCCTCGTTGCAGGATCTGCCGCCGATCGCTCCGCTGCTGCCCGAAGTGGATGCGATCGACGATGTCGGCTAAGAACTCTGATGATGGTGTGCGCCTGCAGAAGGTGCTCTCCCAGGCGGGCGTGGCCTCGCGCCGCGCGGCCGAGGAGCTGATCGCGGAGGGCCGGGTCAGCGTCGACGGCAAGGTCGTGCGGGAGATGGGCCGGCGGGTCGACCCCGACACCGCCGTGATCCACGTGGACGGCAGCCGGGTCATCGTGCGCGAGGACGTGCTGCACATGGCCCTGAACAAGCCCCAGGGCGTGCACTCCACCATGTCCGACGAGATGGGCCGGCCCTGCGTCGGGGACTACGTGCGGGAGCGCGCCGAGTCCGGCGGCGCCCGCCTGTTCCACGTCGGGCGGCTCGACGTGGAGACCGAGGGCCTGCTGCTGCTCACCAACGACGGCGAGCTGGCCCACCGGCTCATGCACCCGTCGTACCGCGTGCTGAAGACCTACCTGGCCGAGGTGCCCGGGCCGGTGGCCAAGGACGTGGGCAAGCGGCTGAAGGCCGGCATCGAGCTGGAGGACGGGCCGATCAAGGTCGACGCGTTCCGCCTGGTCGACTCGCTGCCCGGCAAGGCGATGGTCGAGGTCGTGCTGCACGAGGGCCGCAAGCACATCGTGCGACGGCTGCTCGACGAGGTCGGCTACCCCGTGCTGCGCCTGGTCCGCACCGAGATCGCGGGCGTCCAGCTCGGCAACCAGCGGCCGGGGTCGCTGCGCCGGCTCACCCGGGCCGAGATCGGCCAGCTCTACGCGGCCGTGGGCATGTAACCACTGTCGCTTCAGTGTGGATCGAAGGGCCCTGGGGAGAAGCCCCAGGGCCCTCGGTCTGCGCGGGTCGGGCCCCCGGAAAACGTTCGCCTCGGTGACTTCCGGCGGCCCCGGGGACGTGTCGCGCCGGGGCCGCCGTGCCGCCTCCAGAAAACCTCCGCTCGGGGGCTCTTCCTGCCCAGGAAGAGCCCCTGTTTTCATGGTCGAGATGGTAGAATCGAACACGTGAGCGAACCTTCGAACCCGACTCCCAAGCCGTGGCCAGTGTTCCGCTAACTCCTTCCCCTAGCTGATGACTTTCGCCACGTCGGGGAGTCGTGTGAGGTGAAAGTCATCAGCTAGGCTTACTAGTTGTGGACGACAACGAGCTGGCGGTCGAGGTTCGGGAGGCGGTGTCGCGGCTGGCCCGCCGGCTGCGCCAGGAGCGGCCGCCGCATGAGCTCGGCCTGACCGCCCTGTCCGCCCTTTCGCGGCTCTACCGACTCGGCCCCGCCAGCCCCTCCGCGCTGGCCGCCGCCGAGAACGTGCAGCCGCAGTCCATGACCCGGGCCCTGGCCACCCTCGCCGAACGCGGCCTCATCGTCCGCGAGCCGCACCCCACCGACGGCCGCCAGACCGTCGTCACCATCACCGCCGCCGGCCGGACCGTGCTCGAACAGGACCGCTCCCAGCGCGACGCCTGGCTCGCCGCCAAGATCGCCGACCGCCTCACCCCGGTCGAGCAGGAGTTCCTCCGCGCCGCCGCCAAACTCCTCCAGGTGCTGGCCCGATGACCGTCCTCGCGCGTGGCGGTGGGCTGCGGCTGGTGCTGCCGGTGGTGCTGGGCACGCTGCTCAACGCCGTGAACTCCTCGATGATCGCGGTGGCGCTGGTCGACATCCAGCACGAGTTCCACGCCGGGGCCGAGGTCGTCTGGCTGGTGTCGGGCCTCTACCTGGCCACCGCCGTGGCCCAGCCGACGATGGGGCGGCTGGCCGACCGGTTCGGGGCCCGGCGGGTGTTCTGCTGGGGGCTGGTGATCGTGATGTTCGCCGCCGTCGGCGCGCCGTTCGCGCCGGGCCTGGGGTGGCTGGTCGCGGCCCGGGTGCTGCTGGGCATCGGCACCTCGGCGGCGTATCCCTCCGGGGTTTCCTTGATACGACAGGGAATCAGCGGTGAGGCGACCAACGCCCTCGGGGCCATCTCCGCCGCCGGGCAGGTCGCCGTGGCCCTGGGGCCGCCGCTGGGCGGCGTGCTGGTGCTGCTGGCCGGTTGGCGGTCGATCTTCTGGGTCAACCTCCCGATCGCCGCCCTGTCCCTGGTGCTGGTGCTGCTCTGGGTTCCCCGTGACCGTGCCCCACGGTCCACTTCGGTCGGTCTGGATCCCTGGGGAATCCTGCTGTTCGCCGCCGCCATGGTCGGCCTGCTGGTGTTCCTCCTCGAGTTCCGGTGGGTCTACCTGGCCGCCGCCGCTGT
Organism: Kutzneria sp. NPDC052558; assembly: GCF_044547355.1. Lineage (NCBI taxonomy): Bacteria > Bacillati > Actinomycetota > Actinomycetes > Pseudonocardiales > Pseudonocardiaceae > Kutzneria > Kutzneria sp. NPDC052558. The sequence goes on along the minus strand of NZ_JBIUAG010000021.1, from coordinate 141,207 downwards.
GCTGGGGATTGTCCTGCTGTGGTGGGAACTTCGCGTCTCCCACCCGTTCATCGACGTCCGGATGCTTCGCGCCAACCGCCCCCTCAGCCGCACCTACGCCCGGGTCGCCGTCACCTACGTCGTCTTCTACACGATCTTCTACGGCGTTCCCCAGTGGCTCGAACAGGGTCGGCTGCTCAGCAGCGCCGAGGCCGGCCTGGTCGTGCTGCCCATCGCCGGCATGGGCATCGTCGCCACCGTCGTCGCCACCCGCCGCCCGCGCTGGCCCCTGCTCGTCATCGGCTCCGCCGGCCTCCTCGTCGGCAGCCTCGCCCTGCTCCTGGTCGGCGCCTCCACCCCCGTGCTGCTCCTGGTGATCGTCTCCGCCGTCCTGGGCATTCCCAACGGCTTCAACAGCCTCGGCAACCAGACCGCCATGTACGCCGCCGCCCCCTCCTCCCAGATCGGCACCGCTTCGGGGTTGTATCGCACCTCCCAGTACATCGGTGCCAACCTGGCGGCGGCGTTGGTCGGTCTGGGCCTCGGCGACCACGCCACCGACTCCGGCCTCCACCTGCTGGCCGTGGTGATCTCCGTGATCAGCGCCGGGCTGTTGGCCGCCGCGCTGCTCCGCCGCAAGTCCTGAATACTGACCACATGCCGCTCCGCTGGTTCCTGATCCTGTTGCCCGTGGTGATCGTCGCGTTGGTCGGTGGTTACCTGTGGATCCAGTACGGCGGCACGGTCATCGCCGAGGGCCGGGTGAAGGTGCGGGTAGCCCTTGCCGGCGCCGGTGAGCCCGTGCTGTTGGCGGACTACGTGAGTGGTGATCTGACCTTGTCGCAACCGCTCGCCCTGGGCGTGCTTCACATCGACCGTGACCAGGCCCCGGAGGGCGTGGCCTCGGGAGACCTCCTCGACTGTGCCTACCTGCAACGGATGGCGCCGATCGTGGAGCGGCCCCGCGCCGCCGTGGTGAGTGATTGCCACCGGGTGTCCGGCTAGAACCAGGATCCCAGCGTGTGGTCCCAGGCCCAGCCCACCCCGCCGACCACGGTCTTGCCGGTCTCGACGATGCTGCCGGCCGTGTCGACCACGACGTCGGCGGCGGTGTCGGCGACGTCGACGGCCGCGGTCCCCAGGGTGCCGGCGGCATGCTCCACGGCGTCACCCCAATGCCCCTGCGAGATGTCGCTGACCGTCTGTTCCCCGCCGTGGTGGATGTCGGTGACGGTCTGGGCGCCGTCCTTGATCAGGGTGCCCGCGGTGTTGCCGATGACCGGGATGTTGGACGACACCTCCGGCGGCAGCGGGTTGTCCTGCCAGTGCTGCTCGGAGACCTGGTCATAGCGGCCGGTGGCGATGTCGCCGAGATTGCGCAGTGATTCCGAGCCAGGCTCGTAGTAGCCGGAATGCGCGTTTCCGGTCCAGGTGCTGTCGAAGGCCCCGAACTGCCGAGCCCCGAACGAGCCGTCGTACGGCCCACGGGACGAGCCGTCCTCGGTGAACCAGCTGCCCTGGGTCGCCTGCACCACCGGATCGTGCCGGGCCGCGCCGGCCCACACGTGCCCGTCGCCGGCGGAGAGCTGATCGGCATTGGAGGCGCCGACGCCGGGAGAGCCGACGAACACGATGTCGTCGGCGGCCAGGCCGTGCATGCCGGCCTTGCCGACCACGGTGCTGCCGTAGCTGTGACCGATGACGGTCAGGTGCTGGTGGTTGCCGGCCTGCTCGGCTGCCGCCCGGTAGCCGTCGACGTCGGCGACCAGCCGTGGCGCGCCGTCGTCGGCGTCCTTCGCGCTGACGACCTGGCTGCCCAGCAAGGAATCGGGCGCGTCGTAGCCCAGCCACTGGATCACCGCGTTGCCGCTGCCGGCGGAATCCATCTGGCCCTTGAGGTTGGCCGCACGGTCGAGGTCGAAACCGTCCGGGCCGAGCGTCGCGGTCGTGCCCGGCACGCAGACGGCGACGTTCTTGGCGGTGTCGGGGTTGCCGAAGGCCACCGCCATGGTGCCCTGCTTCTGACCGGGACCGTCGGGATCCCAGGACAGCACATAGACGCCGTCGCCCTTGTTCTTGCTGTCGGCGTCGGCGAGCCGTTGACCGGCGTTGGTGGCGTTCTCTCGTCGGCGGTAGGCGTCTTGCCGGTCGTTGAGCAGTCTGGATAGCTCAGGATCGTTGGACTCGCGCAGCTTTTCCTCGTCGTTGGGGTTGAGCCCCAGTTGTGTCGCCCGCTCGATGACCCGGGTGTCCAACTCGCTGTACTGCACGTTGAACCGGCGCTGGTCGACGTCGATGCGGCGGCGGTTGGCGGTGTTGAGTACCTCGGCGGGCAGGCCACGCATCCGGCCGAGCTCGTCGAAGTTCTTGGCCAGCAAGGAATCCCGCTGCTGCGGGGTGAGGCCGGCCCACCACCGGGCGATGTCGCGGGGGCTCGCGCCCGGCGGGGGCAGCGCCACCGACTGGATCGCGGTCGCCGCCCAGGACGGCGCGGTCCCGGCCTTCTGCGCGAATCCGGGCTGCAGCCGGTTCAGCTTGTCGGTGGCCGCGTCCAGGGCCTGCTCGTGCTGCTGGCGGATCTCCTCCAGTTCACGGTTGATCCGGTCAGCCAGCTTGGCGAGCTCCGGGGCGGGCAGCCCGGCCGGTTTGGTGAACCAGTCGGTCATGGCCCGGTCGGCGGCGGCCCGGACCTGGCCGCAGTTGTCGGCGACCGAGCGGAGGACGGCGGTCGCCGCGGTGAGGTTGTCCTTAGTCGCGTTGATCGCGTTCGCGGTCGTCTGGGCCCGGTCGGCGAACGCCTCCGAGGCCGGTCCGGTCCAGGCGCCGGTCGCCGTGGTGGTCCCCGTCCGCACCGATTCGGCCGCGCGGTCCAGGGCGCTGATCGAGGCGGTGATCGGATCGATCGCCCTGGTCACCTGCCCCGCGTCGGCGGCGACCAACCGGGCGTAGAGCTCGACGGGGTCGTTGCTCACCGGCCACCGGCCTTGCGCAGCCCGGCCGCGGCGTCGCCGTCTGCGCCCTGGTAGAGCGCTGCCGTGCTGGTCAGGTTCTCCGCCGCCTCGTCCATCCAGGCCGAGCCGTGCTCCTGGTCGTCACTGTGGGTGGTCGTGAACGTCTGAAGGGCCGCGGCGAGGCGGCCGGCGGCCGGGACGTCGCCGAGCGCGTGCGAGTCCAGCCGGAGCAGGACCAGCAGCGCCGCCGCCTCGCCCACCGCGTCCGCGCCCGCCCTGACCTGCTGTGACGAAGCGCGTACGGCGTCCGGATCGACGCTGAACCCCTCGGACACCGGCCACTCCCTCACCCGACGAACACCGCCGACTACAGTCAGTATGTCGGATTTGGGAGCGGGGAGGCGCATGTCGTGGAAATACCCTGGGTGACGGTGTTCACCGAGCAGTCGAGGATGTTTCGGGACGCCGTCGGCGGGGCCGAACCGACCGCGCCGGTGCCGTCCTGTCCAGGGTGGACGTTCACCCAGTTGGTCCTGCACGTCGGCCGGTTCCTCGAGTCCGCGACCGCGTACCTGGCCAGCGGCAGCACCGTGCAGCTGCCGCCGCTCGCGCCGCCGCCCCCGGTGGAACCGTTGGCGTATCTGGACGAGCAGTTGGCCGCGGCCGCGGAGCTCCTGCCGGCCGTGCCGGCCAACCGTCCTGTGTGGACGTTCTCGCCGGCGGCGCCGGATCTGGCTTGGGTCTGGCTGCGCCGCATCGCCCACGAGCTGACGTTGCGTCGGTGGGACGCGCAGGCCGCGCTGGTGGCCCTGGTGCCGACCGATCGTGAGCAGGCGGTCGACGGGGTGGACGAGGCGCTCGGCACCATCCTGGCCGCCCGCGCCACCGGCGACGTGCCGTCGCATACCGCCGGCACCGCCCTCGTCAGCTGCGGCGACGGCCCGGAGACCTGGCTGGTGCGGTTCACCCCGGGCGAGGTGCCCGCCGTCGACCGGCATGCCGGGCCGGCGGACGCGCGCCTGACCGCCAACGCCTCCTCGCTGTTCTACCAGCTCTGGGGCCGCCTGGAGCTCAAGGGTGAGGGGGATCCGGCCGTGCTCGGGGCTTTGCGAGCTGGCTGAGGAATCAGGCCGTCGCCTTGGGGACGCCGCCGACGGAGTCGATGGCGGCGCGCAGGCGGAGCTGGGTGTCTTCCATCCAACGCAGGAGATCGGGCCAGCGGTCCTGGTCGGTGACGGTGGGGCCGATGAGGCGGGTCTCGATGCGGCAGGACTTCTGGCCGGGCAGCTCGTCGAAGATCAGGTCGTCGCCGAAGCGCTCGATGATCTCGGGGGAGCGGACGGCGAGGACTTCCCAGCGGGCCAGGTTGATGGCGGGGTCGGGGTGCTGGAAGTTGAGCTCGGAGCGGCAGCCGAACTGGGTGAAGGAGACGATCCATGAGGTGCCGGTGACGCCGCCGGGCAGGTCCCACCAGTTCTGCGGCGGCGGGGCGGAGTCGCTCCAGCCGTGGCGTTGCACGGCGGGACGGAAGGCGGTCCAGAACCGGCGGTAGAGCTCGTTCTTGCTCTCGGGCTGCGGGTCGGCGGGGACGGCCCGGTCGGCGGACTTCGGGGCCGGGCCGATGGCGTGCCGGATCGCGGCGGCGATGGCGCGGATGGTCTCGATGGCGTCGGAGGTGGCCTGGGCGGTGATCTCCTGCTTCGCCCGGGCCTGGGTGGGATCGATGTCGGCCTCGTGGGCGATTCGGTTGCGGCGGTTGACAATGGCCTTGAGCAGTTCCTGCACTTCCTCCGGCCGTACCGGCTGGTCGGACTCCTCGCCCATCCGCTTCGCGACCGCAGGCCACAGGGAGACGTCGCTGACGTACTTCAGCGCCTCCTTGATCTTTTCCGGCGCCTGGAAGGACAAGTAGCCGAACTGGGCACGTAAGTGGGCGTCGAACGCCTCGGGCAGGGGCTTCGCGTGGTGGTGCACGTCCTCGAACAGCCGCATCGGGACTTCGAGAGTCAGGAACTTGCGCGGCCGCGGCAGGTCGACGTTCAGCGCGAACACGAGCGCCCGGCCGTAGACCTCGCGGTGCACCCAGTGGTCCAGCGCCGACACCGCCTGCACCCACGCCGCGCGGTACAGCTCGGCCACGTCGAAGACCCCGACCTGAAGGCGTTCCAGGTGCTGGCCGCCGGTCACCAGGTCCCGGGCGTACTCCAGGTTGCTCTGTAGCTCGGAGAACGCGTCCACCGGTTCGGACGCGTCATCGGTCGATGCTCGATCCGCCACCGGTGCAGTATGCCGCCGGCCGCCGGAAACCCCCAGGCCCCTTGCCATTTCGTTGTGAGAGGATCGGCGACAGGGGAGGAATGGACATGGGACTGGACTACAGCTACGTGATTCACGTGCCGACGGATGGCGTCGCGCGGGCGCTGACGGCGCTCGCGGCGGTGGCCCCGCCGCCGCAGAATCCGCCGGTGACGGTGACGTTGCCCGGCGAGGACCGGATCGTGCTGCCGTTCACCTCGGGCTTCAAGAGCGATCCGGTGGACTGCTCCGACGGCGGGGACCTGTGGCTCGACACGGTGATGCTGATCGACATCGATGACGATCACACCCAGGAGTACTTCGACGAGCATGCCCGGGAGTACATCGAGGGAGCGGAGCGGGGGCGTCTGGGATACCTCTATCTCCAGGTGAGTTTCGTGTCCCAGGTGCATTCCCGGTACGCATCGCTGGAATTCACGGCGGCCACGACGAGCATGAGCATGCTGATGGAGCATTCGGCCAGCGTGGAGGCGGCGTTCGCGGGGTTGACGGCGGCCAGCGGCGGCGTCTGCTGTTGGCTGGACCGGGAATGGGAGAGCCTGGAGGTGCGGTGGCTGAACGGGGAGAAGTGCCGGGACAGGGTGCCCGGCCCCCGGTACGCCACCGGGCTGGACGTGGCAGCGACGTGGCCGGAGCTAGGCTGACTTTGTTGCCAGGAATACGTATTCGCGGCCGGGGCGGTCGGGGGCGTCGCGGAGGTCGGTGACGGTGAAGCCGTGAGCGGAGAGGTCGGCTTCGATCTCGGGGCGGTCGCGGAAGCGGAGGGTGGAGGTGGAGGTGAGCTGCTCGCCGTCGGGGAAGATCCAGGTCCAGCGGAAGGTGACGAGGGGGCCGCTGACGTCGAGCAGGTCGACCCAGGTCTGCACGCCGTCGACGATCGTGAGGGTCTGCTCCCGGTTCCAGCCGAGCCAGCCCTGGCGGGCGGGGATGCGGGTCTCGAACATCAGCACGCCGCCGGGGCGTAGGGCGGTGGCGGCGCCGGTGAGGGTGGCGGACCAGTCGGCGGGATCGACGATGGCCTGGGCGGCATTGCCGGTCATGACGGCGAGATCGGCGCCGAGGGCGGGCAGATCGGTTGCGGTGCCGTGGATCCAGCGCACGCGCGAGGCCCCGGGCTTGGCTCGGGCGACGTCGAGGGAGGCGAGGGCGGGGTCGACGCCGGTGACGGAGACGCCCCGATCGGCCAGCAGCAGGGCCAGAACCCCGGTGCCGCAACCGATGTCGACGACCTGACGGGCCGACAGCTCGGCGGCGACGGCGAGGTAGGGGTCGAGGTCGTCACGGGAGCCCTCGTGCCGGTCGTAGAAGGCGGCCAAGCGGGGATGGGTGAACCCTTCGTCTGCCACGAGAGCCGACTGTAGGGCAGACGCCCCGTGACCGCCGACGGATTTAGCAGCGCTGGGTGGGCACGAGCAGGTCGGCCAGTTCCTGGCGGACGGCGTCGGCCTCGGCGTCGCGGGACTGCCGGTCGTAGACGGCGATGGCCTCCTGGAAGGCATCCCGGGCGGCGTCGACCCGGCCGAGGGCGAGCTGGGCCCGGGCCAGGTCGGAGAGGGTGGCGCCGATGACGGTGTTGTTGCCGATCCGGCGGTAGAGGGCCAGGGCCCGCTGGTGGTGGCCGAGCGCGGTGGCGTGGTCGCCGGTCATGGCGGCGATCACGCCGAGCACGTCGGTGGCGTCGGCCTCGTTCTCGATGTCGTTGTGCTGACGGAAAAGGGCCAGTGCCTCCTCGCAGCGGGCACGGGCCCAGTCGTGACGGCCGAGGCGGGCGGCGAAGGTGGCGACCAGGTTGAGGGACTCGCCGATCCAGATCGGCTCGCCGGTGCGCCGGGCGGCCTCGAGGGCGGCCAGCTGGTGGTCGAGCGCGGGCTGCCATTCGCGCAGTCGCTTGTACACCAAGGCGATGGCCTGCTCGGTGCGGCAGAGGTTGATCGGATCCCGCTCCCGGTCGATGAGCCCGAGAGCGGTCTGGATGTGGTCCAGCGCCTCGGAGAGCCGGTGCACGCGCGAGTAGGCGCGGCCGGCCTGGCGGTGGATGACAACGGCCACGGAACTGTCCACATGGGACACTGAGCGCAGCGCGGCCTCCCAGAAGGCCAGGTTGTCCAGGTGCACGCCCTGCCGGTAGCAATACGTGGCGGTGACCCAGGCCAGCTGCCACACCGCGTCGTGCCAACGGAGGTCGACGGCGACCCGCTGCACGGCGAGCAGGCAGGCGCGTTCGGTGTCGAACCACCGCATGCCGTCGGCGGGCTCGTCGGGCTGGCAATCGTCGGGCAGCGGCACATAATCGACGTCCTGGGTGAAGACGCCGAGCGCCTGGTCGGCGGCTGCCGCGGAGTGCACGTAGAACGCCACCAGCCGGCGCAGGGCGGCCTCCTGGTCGCCCGAGACCTGGGAGACGGCGAACAGCCGGACCAGGTCGTGCATCCGCCACCGCCCGGGAACATCCTGGTGCAGCAGGGAAAGCCGCTCCAACGCGCGGAGCACCGGCCCGGTCCGGGCCACCGGAAGCCCGGCGAGGGCGGCCGCCGCCCCGAGGCTGATGTCGGGGCCGGGGGACAGGCCGAGCAGGGCGAAAACCCGGGACTGCTCGGCCGGAAGGGCGCGGTGCGAACAGGAAAGCACCGCGGCGACGCCGGCGCTGGGGTCGTCCTCGTCGAGCACGCCGAGCCGGGTCGCGGCGTCGCCGAGCTCGGAAGCCAAGGCGGCCAACGGAAAACCCGGCCGGGTCTGGGCCCGGCCGGCGACCAGGCTCAGCGCCAACGGGAAACCGGCGCAGCAGGCCAACAACTCGCTGACCGCCTCGGGTTCGGCGGCCAGCCGTTCGGCGCCGACCCGGTCGCCGAGCAGCAGGCTGGCGGCGGCGTCGTCGAGCAGCCCGACCGGCAGCGGCCGGGCGCCGTGATTGGACACCAGCCCGGCCATCCGGTCCCGGCTGGTCACGATCACCGCGCAGGTGGGACTGCCCGGCAGCAGCGGCGCGACCTGCGCGGAGTCGGCGGCGTTGTCCAGCACCACCAGCATCCGGCGGTCGGCGAGCAGGCTCCGGTACAGCGCGGCCTGCCCGTCCAGATCGGTCGGCACGTCCCCGCCGGACACCCCGAGCGCCTCCAGAAACGCCCGCAGGGCAACGGAAGGCGGCACGGGATCGGCGGCCGGATCGAACCCGCGCAGGTTGACGTGCAACTGCCCGTCGGGAAAGGAGTCGAGGTGCCGGTGTGCCCACCGCAGCGCCAGCGCGGTCTTGCCGATGCCGCCGTTGCCCCAGACGGTCGCCACGGGCATGGAGTCCCCGCCGGCCAGGGCCTGGGACAACGCCTCCAGCTCGTCGGCCCGCCCGGCGAACCACGCGGGCGGGGCCGGCAGCTGCCGCGGCACGACCGCCGGCCGCCGGGTGCTCAGCGCCGGGTCGGCGGTGAGCATGCGCTGGTGCAGTTCCCGCAGCTCGGGGCCGGGATCGGCACCGAGGTCCTCGGCCAGCCGCCGGCGTACGGCGTCGTACCGGCTCAGCGCCTCGGCCTGCCGCCCGGCCCGGTACAGGGCCAGCAGCAGCTGCCCGGCGACCCGCTCGTCCAGTGGGTGCTCGCCGGCCCGAGCCAGCAGCTCCGGCACGAGGGCGGCGTGCTGGCCCAGCCGTAGCCGCAGGTCGGTGTGGTCGAGCTCGGCGGCCAGCCGCTCCCGGGCCAGCCGACCCCGTTCCCGCACGGCCCACTCGGAGTCCAACCCGGCCAGCGCCTCGCCCCGCCACAGCGCCAGGGCCCGCTCGTACAGCCCCGGATCCTCGGCCGCGCGGGCCCGAGTGACCAGGTCTCGGAACTCGTGCACGTCGATGGTCAGCGGATCCTCGACGACCAGCGAGTAGCCGCCGTCCCGCCGCACGATCGACACGCCGTCGACCCGCCGCAGCCGGGTCAGGTAGCTGTGCAGGGTGCCGGTGGCCCGCTGCGGCGCGTCATCGCCCCACACCCGGTCGACCAGCTGGACGGTCGGCACGACCGCGTTGGCGTCGATCAGTAGCGCGGCGAGCACGCTGCGCTGCCGGGCGTGACCGATGTCCGCCGACCGACCGTCGACGTGCACCTCGACCCCGCCCAACAGCGCGAAACGTACCGTCACGCCCTGTGCATAACGCCTCTGGCCTGCGGATTCAAGTGGAACGCAATATTTCGCCGCCACCGGTCATGCAGACTGGCGGCCGAGCGCGCCGCCGGTCCTGGCGTAGGAGGGAGCGCCACGAACGGCGGCGCGGTCAGCCCCGCAGCGGCCGGAAGAACTCCCGGATCTCGGTCACGAGCGCCTCGGGCTGCTCCATGGCGGCGAAGTGCCCGCCCTTCTCGAACTGGGTGAAACGCTGGAGGTTGTAGGCCCGGGCGATCCACTCGCGCGGCGGCCGCGACAGCTCCTTGGGGAACGCCGCGAAACCGGTCGGGGCCTCGATGAAGGAGGGGGCCAGCAGCGGCGTGCGCTGGTCGCGGAAGGCCTCGTAGTACAGCCGGGTCGAGGTGGCGATGGAGTTGGTCAGCCAGTAGACGCTGATGTTGGTCAGCAGGTCGTCCTTGCTGAACACGGACTCGACGTCGCCGTCGCAGTCGCTCCAGGTGCGGAACTTCTCCACGATCCACGCGGCCAGTCCGGCCGGCGAGTCGGACAGGCCGGCCCCGAGCGTGGCCGGCTTGGTGCCCTGGATCTGGCCGTAGGCGCCTTCCTGCTCGCGCCACTGGGACCCGTTGGCCTTGAAGTCCCGCTCGGCTTCGGTCAGCGGCTCGGAGTGCTCGCCGACGATCGGCCGCGTGCCCATCATGTTCAGGTGGATGCCGGCCAGCGAATCGGCGTGGTCACGGCCCAGGCTGGTGGTGATGATCGCGCCCCAGTCGCCGCCCTGCGCGCCGTAGCGGGAGTAGCCCAGCACCCGGGTCATCAGCTCGTGGAAGCGGTCGGCGATCTCGGTCGGGCTGACGCCGGGCGTGCCGGGGTGCGGGGAGAAGCCGTAGCCGGGCAGGCTGGGCGCGACCACCGTGAACGCGTCGGCCGGGTCGCCGCCGTGCGCGGCCGGGTCGGTCAGCGGGCCGAGGATCTTGCTGACCTCCCAGAACGAGCCGGGCCAGCCGTGGCTGAACAGCAGCGGCAACGGGTTCGGGCCGTTGCCCTCGACGTGGACGAAGTGGATGTCGGCGTCCCGGACGGGCGCGGTGAACTGCGGCATCTCGTTGAGCCGGGCCTCGGCTGAGGGCCAGTCGAACTTGGTCCGCCAGTACTCGACCAGCTCGGCCAGATAGGCCGTGGGCGTGCCATGGGTCCAGTCGTCGGACAGTGCGGGGGCGAACCGGGTGCGGGCCAGCCGCTCGCGCAGGTCGTCCAGGTCACGGGCCGGGACCTCAATTCGGAACGGCTTGGCCGAACTGGCGCTTTTGTAGTCGGTCACGGTTCATCATGGTGGTCATGAACGGCTGGGTGCGTCCAGTGCGAACTGGTTGGGTGGTGCGGGACTTCGTGCCGGGCCCGGACGTCGACGAGTTCGCCGAGCCGGACCAGGTGACGGCCGCGCTGCGGGCCGAGGGCGCCTCAAGGGGCACCCTGTTGGCCGTGCAGCACCCGCACCGCACGCCCGAGGCGCTGGCCAGGGGTCTGGGGCTCACCGCAGCGCTGCCGATCGCCCGCGCGGCGCTGGATCACTTGCGGGCCCTGCACTATCGCCAGGTGCACGACGTGATCGCGCCCTATCAGGTGGACGGCCCGGACGGCTGCGCGCACGGCGTGCTGTGCATGGTCGACCCGGCCGAGGTGGGGCGGGTCACGCACACCGAGGAAGTGTTCCCGGACGTCGTCGCCGAACGGTCGGCGGTGCTGTCCGGACTGGCCTGCGCGACCAGCGCGGCGATGCTCGTGCCGGTGTCCGGCGGCGCGGCGCTGACCTCCCTGATCGGCGACATCTGCGGCGAGCTGGCCGAATCCGTGGTGTCCCATGTGGACTCAGGTGGGCGTCGGCACCGGATGTGGTTGCTGGGCAAGGGATCCCGGCAGACGGAGCTGCTGGAGCTGCTCCAGGAGCAGTCGCTGCTGGTGGCCGACGGCAATCACCGGGTGGCCGCCGCCGCGGCGACCGGATCGCTGTTGGCGCTGGTCACGGCCGGTCCCGACCTGCAAATCGGCTCGATCCACCGAGTGCTGGCCGGCACCGGTCTCGACGTCGACACGATGCAGCGGCGGTGGCAGGAGATCGGGCTGGCGGTCACGCGCGGCGTCGACCCGGCCCCGCCGCGGTTCCCGGGCGTGGTCGTGGTGCTGGCCGGCGGCGAGGCGCTGCGGGTGGCCCTGCCGGACATGGGATCGGAGAAGCCCCAGATCGATCACGGCGTGGTGGAGCAGGTCCTGGTCAGGGAGGCGCTGGGCATCGATCCCGATGGTCCCTCGCTTCGCACCCTCCCGGCCGGGCGGCCGCTGCCGGCGGACGCGGATGCCCTGGTGCAGCTGGCTCCCGTGCCGTTCGAGGACGTGCTGGCGGTGCACGCCGAGGGTCGGCGGATGCCCAGAAAGGCAACGTACTTCACGCCCAAACCGCGCAGCGGACTGCTGCTCGCGGCGCTGTGACCGGGGTTTCGGCTAGGGTCGGGTCATGGCAGTGCGGGCGGTGCGGGGCGCGACGCAGATCGACGCCGACGAGCGGGAGCAGTTGCTGGAGGCGACCGCCGAGCTGGTCGAGGCGGTGCTCTCGCGCAACGGGCTGGTGCCCGACGACCTGATCAGCGTGGTGCTCACGGCGACCCCCGACATCAAGTGCGAGTTCCCGGCGTACGCGGCGCGCATGGCCGGGCTGGCCGACGTGCCGCTGCTGTCGGCCACCGAGATCGACGTGGCCGGGGCCATGCCGCGGGTCATCCGCCTGCTCGCCCACGTGGAGACCGACCTCACACGGGCCGAGATCAAGCACGCCTACCTCCGTGGCGCCGCCGCCCTCCGCACCGACCTCCCCCACTGACCTGTCCCCACCGACCCCGCCCTTGATCAACGCTCCTTTCCTCTCGTTGAACGTCAGTAAGGGCCCCTTCATGACGTTGCGGGCGGCTCCCTGATTCGTTCCTGGACGGGGGCACCAGGCAGAATGGGTGCGGACGGTCGGCGACTTCGGGAGGCGTTACGGTGGAACGCGGCGAGCTGCGTGGTGTGGTGGCCCTGGACGGGCCCTCCGGCACCGGCAAGTCCACCGTGGCCCGACGGCTCGCGAGCCGGCTGGGCGCACGCTACCTGGACACGGGCGCGATGTACCGGGCGGCCACGGTGGCGGTGCTGCGGGCGGGCGTGGACCCGACCGACGCCGACCGGGTGCGCGACACGGTGGCCCAGGCCGACATCACGGTGACCACGGACCCGCAGGCCCAGGCCACGGCCCTGGGCGGGGACGACGTGAGCGCGGAGATCCGCGGCCCGGAGGTCACGCTGGCGGTGTCCCCGGTGTCGGCGGTCGCCGAGGTCCGGGCCCAGCTGGTGGCCCAGCAGCGGTCGATCATCGCGACGGCGCTGGCCGAGGTGGGCGGCATCGTGGTCGAGGGCCGCGACATCGGCACCGTGGTCGCGCCGGACGCCGGCCTCAAGGTGTACCTGACGGCCGACGCGCAGGCCCGCGCCGAGCGGCGCACCAGGCAGGACGCGGCCGCCGGCCGGCAGTCGACGGTGGACGCGACGCTGGCCGACGTGCGCCGCCGCGACACCTACGACTCGACCCGCAAGGTTTCGCCGGCCAAGGCCGCCGACGACGCCGTCGAGCTGGACACCACGCATCTGGACCTGGCGGGCGTGCTGGCCGAGCTGCTGGCCATGGTGGAGGACCGAGGGCTGCGCGCGGTCCCGACCGGGAGCGCCAGTGAACACTGACCTGCCGGACGGCTCCTGGCCCCGGCTGCACGAGTTCGCCCGCTGGCTCGGGGCCTTCGTCTTCGTGCCGTTCTACCGCCTGCGTGTGCACGGCCGCGAGAACGTGCCGACGACCGGCCCGGTGCTGATGATCGCCAACCACAGCACCATGGTCGACGGCCCGGTGCTGTTCGCGGTCTCGCCGCGGCGACCGGTCTTCCTGATCAAGAAGGAGATGTTCAAGGGCCCGTTGGGTTTCCTGCTGCCGCGCATCGGCCAGATCGCGATCAAGCGCGGCGAGCCGGACCGGGCCCCGCTGATGACCGCCGTGCGCATCCTCAAGGGCGGCGGTCTGGTCGGCATCTTCCCCGAGGGCACGCGCGGCGCCGGCGACGTCGACGAGGCCCACAACGGCGCCGCCTGGCTGGCCCGCACGGCCGGCGCGGTGGTGCTGCCGGTGGCCTGCCGGGGCACGCTGCGCCCGCCGGGCCTGACCAAGCGGCGCTTCCGCCCGCACGTGGACGTGCTGGTGGGCAAGCCGTTCGAACTTCCGGCCGACAAGGGCCGTGCCGCGCTGACCGCCGCCACCGAGCGGGTCCGGGTCGAGCTGGCCGACCTCGTGGCCGAACTGGATCGTCTGCGGGCAGGTCGTCCGCCGGCGAGCAATAGCAAGGAGCACGAGGCGTGACTGAGTTGGACGGCACCTGGAGCGACGAGGCCGAGTGGGCCGCGGTCGACGGGGGCGCGGAGCAGGGCGACCCCGACGCCGGGGCGGTGCCGCAGCCGGTGCTGGCCGTGGTCGGGCGGCCCAACGTGGGCAAGTCGACGCTGGTCAACCGCATCCTGGGCCGCCGCGAGGCGGTCGTGCAGGACACCCCCGGCGTGACCAGGGACCGGGTGGCCTACGACGCGCTGTGGAGCGGCCGGAAGTTCACGGTCGTCGACACCGGCGGCTGGGAGCCCGACGCCAGCGGCCTACAGGCCTCGGTGGCCCAGCAGGCCGAGATGGCCATGCAGACCGCGGACACCATCCTGGTCGTGGTGGACGCCTCGGTCGGCGCGACCGCCACCGACGAGGCCGTGGCCAAGGTGCTGCGCCGGTCCAAGCGGCCGGTGCTGCTGGTGGCCAACAAGGTCGACGACGACCGGCTGACCGCCGACGTGGCCTCGCTGTGGTCGCTGGGCCTTGGCGAGCCGCACCCGGTCAGCGGCCTGCACGGCCGCGGCTCCGGCGATCTGCTGGACGCGATCCTGAAGGCGCTGCCGGAGACGCCGCGCGACGACTTCGTGGAGCGCATCGGCGGCCCGCGCCGGGTGGCCCTGGTCGGCAAGCCCAACGTGGGCAAGTCCAGCCTGCTCAACCGGCTGTCCGGCGAGCAGCGCTCGGTGGTCGACTCGGTCGCCGGCACCACCGTCGACCCGGTGGACTCGCTGGTCGAGCTGGACGACGAGGTGTGGCGCTTCGTCGACACCGCCGGCCTGCGCAAGCGGGTCAACTTCGCCAGCGGCACCGAGTACTACGCCTCGCTGCGCACCAAGGCGGCCATCGACGCGGCCGAGGTGGCGATCGTGCTGCTGGACGCCAGCGAGCCGATCGCCGAGCAGGACCTGCGGGTGCTGACCATGGTGGTGGAGGCCGGCAAGGCCCTGGTGCTGGCCATGAACAAGTGGGACCTGGTCGACGAGGACCGCCGCTACGAGCTGGAGAAGGAGCTGGAGCGGGGCCTGGTGCGGGTGCCGTGGGCGCAGCGCATCAACGTCTCCGCCGCCACCGGCCGCTCGGTGCGCAAGCTGGCCCCGGCCCTGCGCACCGCGCTGACCTCGTGGGACTCCCGGATCCCGACCGGCGTGCTGAACTCGTGGCTGTCCGACCTGATCGCCGCCACGCCGCCGCCGGTGCGCGGCGGCAAGCAGCCCAAGGTCCTGTTCGCCACCCAGGCGCAGACCCGGCCGCCGACGATCGTGCTGTTCACCACCGGCTTCCTGGAGGCCGGCTACCGCCGGTTCATCGAGCGCAAGCTGCGCGAGCAGTTCGGCTTCATCGGCACGCCGATCCAGATCTCGGTGCGGGTGCGGGAGAAGAAGCCGCGCAAGGGGTAGCGCATGCCGGTTCGGGTGGTGCTGGCCGAGACCGACGCCGCGCTGCGGGCCGGTCTTCGGCTGCTGCTGGAGGCCGGCGGCCGGGTCGACGTGGTCGCCGAGGTGGATCCCGGGCCGGGGCTGCCGGCGGTGGTGCGGGCCCGGCGGCCGGACGTGGTGCTGGTCGAGGACGTGGCGGCGGTGCGCGGCCTGGCCGGCGGGCCGCCGGTCGCGGTGCTGACATCGTCCATTGTGGACGATGAGGTGCAGCGGGCGATCGACCTCGGCGCGGCCGGCTTTCTGCTGACCGACGCGGAGCCGGAGAGCCTGGTCCGCGCGGTGCTGGACCTGGCCGCCGGCGGCGTGGTGTTCGATCCCCGGGTGGCCGCCGCACTGCTGCCCCGGTTGCGCCGCACCGCGCTGCCGGACAGCGAGCTGCTGTGCGGACTGTCCACAAGGGAGCGTGAGGTGCTGGATCTGTTGGCCGGCGGCCGTTCCAACGGGGAGATCGCCGCCGAGCTGGGGCTGACCGAGGCGACGGTGAAGAGTCACGTGTCCACGCTGCTGGGCAAGCTGGGTGTGCGGAACCGGGTGCAGGCGGCGCTGATCGTGCACCAGATCCGGCCGTAGCGGTTACAGTGCCTCGTGGCCGACACAACTCAGCGCGTGCGCAATCCCTGGGGGCAGGGTGAGCGGCTGCGGCTGGAGATCCTGGCCGCGGCGGCCCGGCTGCTGTCGGAGCTGGACGGCGAGCAGGGGCTGACCATCCGGGGTGTGGCGCGGGCCGTGGGCATCGCGCCGGCCAGCATCTACCAGCACTTCGCCGACAAGGCCGCGTTGGTCAAGGGCTTGATCGAGTACGACTACGAGCTGCTGTCGGCGGCCATGGCCGAGGCCGACGCGTCGTGTCCGGAGGACGCGGTGCTGGACCGGGTGCGCGCGCAGATCCGGGCCTACTGCCAGTTCGCGCTGGACAGCCCCGGCCACTACCGGCTGATGATCAACAATCGGCCCGTGACGATGCCCCGGAGCGGGCCGCTGGTCGGCATCGTGCACGAGGTGATCATGGCGTTCGAGCGCTGCGAGCGGGCCGGCGTGCGGCTGCGGGTGTCGGCGCGCAAGGCGGCGATCACGGTGTTCGTGGCCGCGCACGGCCGGGTCGCGCTCTCACACGCCTCCGAGCGGGAGCCGGGGCAGACCGAGGCCGTGCTCGACTTCGCCGACGAGATGGTCTGGCTCGTCACGGAGTGACCCCGGTCACTCACCATCGGCCACTAGTTGGATAGTGCAACCAAATGGCGCTATGCTGGCCAAGTCAGCGAACATTCGTTTGGTAACTGGGGGTCACGTTATGACCGAAACCCTCCCCGCGTACCCGATGACCCGGGCCGCCAAGTGCCCCTTCGACCCGCCGCCGCAGCTGCGCGAGGTTGAGCCGATCAGCCGGGTGACGATCTGGGACGGCAGCACGCCGTGGCTGGTCACCGACTACGACGCCCAGCGGGCCGTGCTGTCCGACCAGCGGTTCAGCGCCGACAGCCGCATACCCGGCTTCCCGGTGCAGTCGGCCGCCGTCAACATCCGGCGCGAGCGGGCCCGGTCGTTCATCGCCATGGACGACCCGGAGCACGACCGGCTGCGCAAGATGCTCACCCGCAACTTCATGATCAAGCGGGTCGAGGCCATGCGGCCGCGGGTCCAGCAGATCGTGGACGACCTGATCGACACCATGCTCGCCGGCCCCAAGCCGGCCGACCTGGTGACCGACTTCGCGCTGCCGGTGCCGTCCCTGGTGATCTGCGAGCTGCTCGGCGTGCCCTACTCCGACCACGAGGTCTTCCAGGAGTGGAGCAAGAAGCTGGTCGGCCGGCTCACGCCGCGGGACGAGGCGGTCAAGGCCAGCGAGGAGCTCCAGGAGTACCTGCTGGGCCTGGTGGCGGCCAAGGAGAAGGAGCCGACCGACGACATGATCGGACGGCTGGTCACCGATCAGCTCGCTGCCGGCGAGCTGACCCGTGACGAGGTCGCCGCGATGGCGGCGCTGATGCTCATCGCCGGCCACGAGACCACCGCCAACATGATCGGGCTGGGCACGCTCGCGCTGCTGGAGCACCCCGAGCAGCTGGCCGAACTGCGCGAGACCGAAGATCCGAAGCTGGTCGCCAACGCGGTCGAGGAACTGCTGCGCTACCTGACGATCGTGCACAGCGGGCGGCGGCGCGTGGCCACCGCGGACATCGAGGTCGCCGGCCAGCTCGTCCACGCCGGCGAGGGCATCATCCTGGCCAACGACGTCGGCAACCGCGACGAGACCCAGTTCCCCGAGCCGGACACGCTGGACATCCACCGGCAGGCGCGCCACCACATGGCCTTCGGCTTCGGCGTGCACCAGTGCCTCGGCCAGCCGCTGGCCCGGATGGAGCTCCAGGTCGTCTACAGCACCCTGTACCGCCGGATTCCCACGCTGGCGCTGGCCATCCCGTTCGAGGACGTCCAGTTCAAGCACGAGATGGGTGTGTACGGCGTCCACTCGCTTCCCGTCACCTGGTAAGGACTTTTCGCCATGAAGGTTGTCATCGATCAGGACAAGTGCGTCGGCGCCGGGCAGTGTGTGCTGCTGGCCCCGGACGTGTTCGACCAGCGCGACGAGGACGGCATCGTCGTGCTGCTCAACGAGTTCCCGCCGGCCGAGCTGCACGACGACGTGCGGCAGGCCGCCCGGGTGTGCCCGGCGCTGGCCATCGAGCTGGACGAGTCGTGATCGCCGTTGTCGGGGCGTCGGCCGCGGGCCTGACCGCGGCCCAGACGCTCCGGCGCGAGGGCTACGACGGGCCGCTGACGGTGATCGGCGACGAGGACCTGATGCCGTACGACCGGCCGCCGCTGTCCAAGCAGATCCTGTCCGGGGACTGGGAACCGTCGAAGATCGCCCTGCCCTGCGCCGTCGAGGACATCGAGTGGCGGCTGGGGGTGCGGGCCACCGGGCTGGACGTCGGGGGCCGGCGACTGGCACTGTCCACAGGGGACGATCTGGCCTACGACAAGCTGGTCATCGCCACCGGGGTCACGCCGCGGCGGCTGCCGTTCGGGCAGGAGCTGGCCGGCGTGCACACGCTGCGAACGCTGGCAGATGCCCTGGCGTTCAAGGAGGAGCTGGCCGCGGCGGGGTCGGTGGTGATCGTCGGGGCCGGCTTCATGGGGTCCGAGGTCGCGGCCGTCGCCTCGGGTCTTGGCGCGGACGTCACCGTGGTGGATCCCCTGACCGCGCCCATGATCCGCCAGTTCGGGCCGTGGCTCGGGGGCCTGGTCGCCAAGCTGCACGCCGATCACGGGGTGCGGCTGCGGTTGGGAGTCGGCGTCACCGGATTCGTCGGCACGCAACGGGTTCGCGGGGTGTCGTTGGCCGACGGGACCGTGCTGCCGGCCGATGTCGTGCTGGTGGCCATCGGCTCGGTTCCCAACACGTCGTGGCTGGCGGGCAGCGGCCTGTCGCTGACCGACGGCGTCGACTGCGACTCGCTGTGCCGGGCCGCGCCCAACGTCGTGGCCGCCGGCGATGTCGCCTCGTGGACGCATCCGGTGCACGGCCGGCGGATCCGGGTCGAGCATCGGATGAACGCCACCGAGCAGGGCATGGCCGCCGCGCGGACCCTGCTGGGCAAGGGCGAGCCGTACGCGCCGATCCCGTACTTCTGGACCGACCAGTACGACGTGAAGATCCAGGCCTACGGCACTTTCCCCGAGGGCGCAACGCCTTGCGTCGCCGCCGGCGACGTCGGGGCCGGTCGTTTCGCCGCCGTGCACGTGGAGGACGGCCGGGTCACCGGGGTTGTCGGCTGGAACCTCCCCCGCGATACCCGGCAGCTGCGCGCCCGCATCGGCGAGCCGGCCTGATCCTCGGCCGGTCCCTGCCGGGGACCGGCTTTCCGGGGAAGGCTCGGCCCTCTCGGGGGAGGGTCGGGCCCCACCCTCCGGAAGCCCGACCTCCCCCTCTGGGGCCGGGCTTCCGGCTTCCCCCTCCGGATGCCTGATCTGCCCCTCTGAGGCCGTGTCATGAAGGGGCCCTTCCTCTCGTTCAACGCGAGGAAGGGCCCCTTCATGACATCAGGCGGCGCTGCCGTAGTCGCGGGTGATGACCTCCAGGTTGTGGTTGTCGGGGTCGGGGAAGTAGAAGCCCCGTCCGCCGTCGTTGGTGTTGATCTGGTTGGCCCGCTGGTGCTGCGGATCGGCCCAGTAGGGCAGGCCGGCGGCGCGGATCCGGTCGAAGATGGGCTGGAACTGGTCGTCGGCGACCTTGAAGGCGAAGTGCAGCTGGGCGATGTCGCCGTCGGCGTGCATGAAGTCGAGGCTGAGGTGGTTGTCCAGCTGGACCACCTGGAACGGCCCGAACGTGACCGGCGCGGCCACGCCGAGAACCTCGGCCAGGAACGTCGCCGACTTGTGCGGGTCGGAGGCGGGGACGATGGTGTGGTTCAGTTCGATTGCCATGTCACCCACCGTAGAACTTCCATCACGCTGGAGGTCTAGTCTCCGGGCGCTGGCATTGCCGGGTGACGATGACATCGACATCTGGGCGAGCCGCGAATTGGCGTGGCGGCGACCGCCGCCGATCGCCCAGGATGGGCGGGTGTCCCAGCGTGAACTCGTGGTGCTCGGCTCGGCCAGCCAGACGCCGACCCGGCACCGCAACCACAACGGCTACCTGCTGCGGTTCGACGCGGAGGGCATCCTGTTCGACCCGGGCGAGGGCACGCAGCGGCAGATGATCCAGGCCGGCCGCACGGCCACGGAGATCACCCGCATCTGCGTGACCCACTTCCACGGCGACCACAGCCTGGGCCTGGCCGGCACCATCCAGCGGCTGTCGCTGGACAACGTCCCGCACCCGGTGCGGTGCTACTACCCGGCTTCGGGACAGGTGTACTTCGACCGCCTGCGGTACTCGACTTCCTTCCACGAGCGGGCAACTCTGGTCACCGTACCGTTGCAAGTGGACGGTCAGGTGGACCCGCTGCTGTCGGTGGCGGCCCTGGATCACCGCATCGACTGCTACGGCTACCGCGTGGCCGAGCCGGACGGCCGGCGCATGCTCCCCGAGCGCCTCGCCGAGTTCGGGATTCGCGGCCCGCGGGTCGGCCAGCTGCAACGGGACGGCGTCGTCGAGGTCGACGGCCGCAGGGTCACGGTCGAGGAGGTCAGCGTCTTCCGCCCGGGCCAGGTCTTCGCGTTTGTCATGGACACCCGCATGTGCCCGGGCGCGCTGACCCTGGCCCGGGACGCGGATCTCCTTGTCGCCGAGTCGACTTTTCTCGACCAGGACCGGGATCTGGCCCACCGCTACCGCCACCTCACCTCCCGCGAGGCCGGCCGCCTGGCCGCCGAGGCCGGGGCGCGGGAGCTGGTGCTGACCCACTTCTCCCAGCGCTACCCCTACGACGAGGCCGAACGCTTCCGCGAGGAGGCGGCGCTGGAGTTCAAGGGCGAGATCCACCTGGCGGTAGACCTGGCCACCATCCCCTTCCCGGCCCGCCGATGAGCTGGCTGCATCCGGACGTCGAGGTCCGCCGCTCGGCCATCGAAGGCAGCGGTCTGTTCGCCACCCGCCCCATCCCCGCCGGCACGGTCGTCGCCCGGCTCGACGGCACCCTGGTGACGACCGCCGGGGCGTGATCACCAGGGACGACTGGCGGCACGTGGACTTCGAGGGCCACGCCGTGCCGGCGGTCCTGCGGCGGCGGTGATTTGCGACAATCGCCGGCATGGCGGAGGAGTACCGGGTCGGCGTGATCGGTGGCGTCGAGTTCGGGTTCGTGCTCACCGACCGGCCGTGGGAGCTGGCCATCGACGGCATCGTGGTGTCGGTCGGCGACGGCCTCGGCAGCCTCGGCGAGGCGCTGGAGGCCGAGTTCCCGGTCCCGTTGTGGACCGAGACCAACTTCCTGGCGGTCTCCGCCGAGCACGCGGTGGTCGTCGACCTGCCCGCCCATCCCAAGAGCCAGCTGCGCAAGGCGATTCTGGCGACCCCGCGGAGCGATCGTGGCGCGGAGGTCACGACGGCGTCGGTCATCACGGCCACCCGGGCGGCCATGACCGCGGCCGGCGGCGCCGGCGTCTACGCGCTCGGATTGCCACTGCTGGGGACCGGCGCGCTCGGTGAGGATCCGGTCAAGGTCGCCCACGCGATGGTGCCGGCGGCGGTCTCCGTGGTGCAGAGTCTGCCCGGCCTGCGGCGGGTCGTCTTCTTCGGCCGGAACCAGAGCACCGTGGCCGCAATCCGGAAGGAGTTCGCCGAACTCGGCTTCGCCGCCGCCGAGGTTCGGACACCCGAGGAATCCGGCGATCTGGCCGGGGGGATCTCCAGCGATCTGGTCGATCCGACCCAGCCGATCGCGCTGGATCGGGACCGGCTGGGGTTCGCGCCGTACGTGTCGATGCTGGCCACGGTGATCGCCGACCGGGAGACGCCGTTGCCGCTGTCGATCGGGGTGTTCGGGCCGTGGGGCGCGGGCAAGAGCTACTTCATGGGCCTGCTGCGCACCGAGGTGGGCCGGCTGGCCCGGCAGGACGACCGGTACTGCGGGGAGATCGCGCAGATCGCGTTCAACGCCTGGCACTACGCGGACAGCAACCTCTGGGCCAGCCTGGGCGACGAGATCTTCCGGCAGCTGGCGGGGACGGAGACCAAGCCGGCCGAGCGGGCCGAGCAGATCCGCACCGAGCTGGCCGGGCAGCTGGAACAGCGCAAGCAGTTGGAGGCGGCGACCCAGCAGGCCCGGGAGACCGCCGCCGATCTGCGGGCGCAGGTGGACAAGGCCACCGCCGACCGTGACGTCAGCGCCCGCGAACTCGTTGCGGCGATTGGGAAATCCACCGAGCTGCGGGCGGACATCGGCAAGCTCTGGGAGCGTCTGGGCATTCGGGACGAGGCCGAGCGGGGCAAGCTGCTGGCCGAGGAGCTGCGCGGAACGCTGACCGAGGCCGACGTCCTGCGCCGCGCGCCCCAGGAGCGGCGGGGCCGGGTCGCGTTGGCGGCAGCGGCGATTCTGTTGCTGGGCGGGCTGTTCACGGTGGCGATCGCGCCGGAGCTGCGGGCGTGGCTGGCCGGCGTCGGCGGGGCGTTCGCCCTGGTCGCGGGCTGGGGCACGTACGCGCTGGCCAAGGCCCGCTCCGGGCTGCGGGTGCTGCGGAAACTCACCGAGGACCTGCACTCGGGACTGGCCAGGGAAGCCGACGAATCCGTTGGCGACATGCTGGCGAAGCTGCGGGCGGCCGAGGCCGAACAGCTGGTCGCGGAGGCGCAGCTGAAACAGGTGGTCGAGCATGTGGGCGAGCTGGGGCGGGAGTTGGCGCAGCTGGCGCCGGGCAGCCGGCTCTACTCGTTCCTGGCCGACCGGGCCCGCAGCGACGCCTACAGCGGCAGCCTCGGCCTGATCTCGGTGATACGCAAGGACTTCAAGCAGCTCGTCGACCTGATGGCCGAGTGGCGGGACAACCCCGACCGCGGCGACTCGCCGCGGCGGCCGGTGGAACGCATCGTGCTCTACATCGACGACCTCGACCGGTGCAGCCCGCGCCAGGTGGTCGAGGTGCTGCAAGCCGTGCACCTGCTGCTGGCCTTCGAGTTGTTCGTGGTGGTGGTCGGCGTGGATCCGCGCTGGCTGCTCAGCTCGGTGCGCAGCCACTACGGCGAGATCCTCGACGGCCACGCCGGCCCCGAGGACTACCTGGAGAAGATCGTCAACATTCCCTTTGTGCTGCCGGGAATGGTGCACGGCAGCATGAGCCGGCTGCTGGGCGGCCTGGTGATCGCGGAGGAGTCGGCCGAGGCGTCCACGACGGCCGACGAACCGCGGTCGATCGCCGAGGTGCTCACGCCCGGCCTGATCACCGTCGAGCCAGGGTCCGAAGTGGACGCTCAGCGCCGGCCCCGCCGCGAGGCCGCGCCGCCGCGCCCGCTGACCCAGCCGGAGCTGGCGCTGCTGTCGGCGCTGGACCCGCTGGTGGCCACGCCGCGTGAGGCGAAGCGGATCGTCAACCTGTACCGCATGATCCGGGCCACCCGGAACCTCTCCGACGCGGCCAGCTTCCTGGGCGGCGAGTACCAGACGGTGATCGTCCTGCTCGGGCTGCTGACCGCCCCGGCCGACCTCGCCGGCGTCGTGTCCGACGCCCTGGTGCGCCGTCCGGCCGACACCCGCTGGGCCGCGTTCGTGGCGGAGTTGGCTCCGCGCAAGGAGAGGGACTCCTGGCGCAACGGCATCGCCGGGGAGATTCCCGACGAGGCCGTTGCCTGCTGGCGGCACCTGCACCACGGCCTGGCCCAGGTGTCGAGCCAACTGTCCATCGAGGACGTCTCCGCCCCGCAGGCCTGGATCTCCCGCATCCGCCGCTTCTCCTACGCCCTGGCCACCTAAAACCGCAGGTCACCCCGCGAGTCCCGCCCGCAGTCACACCGAACTGATGAATCCGTTTCACCAGTTCGGTGTGACGCTGAGCGGGACTCGCGGGGGTCGGCCGGGACAGGGGGAGACGGCCGAGGGGGTGGGGGTTAGGAGATGGTGACGGATCCGGTGAGGGGTAGTGCGCGGGAGGAGCCGCCGACGCGGATGGTGTTGGCGCCGGTGGCCTTGGTCCAGCCGTTGTTCCAGTACTGGAAGCTGCGGGCGTCCAGGGTGACCGAAACGTGTTGGGACTGCCCGGGGTTGAGGGTGACGCGGGTGAAGCCGCGCAGGCTGTTGGGCGGCTCGCCGGTGGCGGCGGGCTGGCCGACATAGACCTGGGCGACCTCGGCGCCGGCCCGGGAGCCGGTGTTGGTGACGTCGAAGCCGACCTGAACCGCGCCGGAACTGTCCGGAGTGGACACTGTGAGGTTCGAGTAGCCGTAGGTGGTGTAGGAAAGGCCGAAGCCGAACGGGAACATCGGCGCCTTGTTCTGGCTGTCGTACCAGCGGTAGCCGACGTTCACGCCCTCGGAGTACTGCACGGTGCCGTTCTGGCCCGGCCACTGGGCCGCCGAACTGGCCGGCACGTCGTTCAGCGAGTTCGGGAAGGTCACGGGCAGCTTGCCGGAGAAGTTGCTGTCACCGTAGAGAAGTGACGCGATGGCGGCCCCGTCCTCCTGACCGGGGAACCAGTTCTCCACGATGCCCCGCACCGAGTTGGCCCACGGCATGGTGACCGCCGAGCCGGAGTTGACCACGACGATGGTGTTGGGGTTGGCCGCGGCGACCTGGCTGACCAGGGTGTTCTGATCGGCCGACAGGTCGATGTTCTGGAGGTCGCCGCCCTCGGAACCGGCGTTGCTGACGAACACCACGGCGGTGGAGGCGGCCCGGGCCGCGGAAACGGCCTGTCCCAACAGGTCCTGGTTGGGGATCTGCCAGCCGAGGTTGAGCTGGCTGCCGCCGCCGTCCTGGAAGTAGTCGACCTCGATGCTCACCGGCTGCCCGGCGGTCAGCGTGATCGAGCCGGTCTTGGTGGTCGGCGGCTGGTCGGCCCAGTTGCTGATCACCTGCTGCCCGTTGACGAACAGCCGGCTGCCGTCGTCGCTGGTCAGCGAGAAGGTGTAGCTGCCGGTGGTGGGCGGGGTGAGGGCGCCGGTCCACTTGGCCGACCAGTTGGTCGCCGGCACGCCGGCGGTCGGGGACTGGGTGCCCCAGATGAAGTTGACGTTCGGGTCGGTCCGGGTCAGCAGCGGCGGGCCGGACAGGCCGGTGCCGCTGTAGAAGGTGGCGGTGAGGCCGTTGCCGAAGAACGACGGGTCGACGATCTCCCCGTTCGGCGCGGCCACGCCCTGCGAGTACGTGACGGTCGCGTTGCCGGCGCGGGCCTTGATGCCCTGGTACGGCGTGATCACGTGCGGCGCGTTGACGTGCGCGGAGCCGCCGCCGGCGGTCAGGGCGTTCTGCCCGGCGTCGTCGCCGATCACGGCGACGGAGCCGGAACCCAGTGGCAGCGCGGAGTTGCTGTTCTTCAGCAGCACACTGCCCTCGGTGGCGACCTGGTTGGCCACGGCGGCGTGCGCGTCGCTGGTCACCACGGAGTTGACGGTGCCGGTGGGGGAGTGGTCGAACAGCCCGGCCCGGAACATCGCCACCAGGATGGCCCGCACGTGACTGTCAATGGTGGCAACGGAAACCTGGCCGCTGGCCACCGCCTGGGTCAGCGCCGCGCCGTAGTACTGGCTGCCGTCCATCTCCATGTCCATGCCGTTGGTGACCGACGGGACGGTGGAGTGGGTGCCGCCCCAGTCCGAGGTGACGAAGCCGGCGAACCCCATCTGCTGGCGCAGGATCGTGTTCAGCAGCACCCCGTTCTCGCAGGCGAAGGTGCCGTTGATCTGCGAGTACGAGCACATCACCGAGTCGGTCTGGCCCTGCTGCACGGCCGCCTGGAACGCCGGCAGGTAGATCTCCTGCTGGGCCCGGTCGGAGACGACGGCGTTGTCCTGCGTGGTGTTGCGGTAGGTCTCCTGGTTGTAGACGGCGTAGTGCTTGACCTGCGTCATCGGGCCCTGGGCGCGAATGCCCTGGAGGTCGGCCGCGCCGAGCTGGCCGGCCAGGTACGGGTCCTCGCCCAGCGACTCGAACGCCCGACCCCAGCGCGGATCCCGGACGATGTTGATCGTTGGACCAAGGACGAGGTTCGCGCCCTTGCCCCACTCCTCGGCCCCGATCACGCCGCCGTACTGCTTCATCAGCGCGCTGTCCCAGGTCGCCGCCCCGGCCACCGGCGCCGGCAGCTGGGTGACGCCGACCGCGCCGTCGGCGACGCCGGCCGGCCCGTCCTGGAGGTGCAGGCCGGGGATGCCAAGGCGGGCAATGGGATCCACGCAGGCGCCGTAGCCGCAGGACGCTCCGCCGTGCATCATGGTCAGCTTCTCGTCGGTGGTCATCTGGGCCAGCAGCGCATCGGCCCGCTGTTCCGGCGAACCGGCCGGCGGCGGGGCGGAAGGCGTGCCGTAGACCTGGAACTCCGAGACCTGCCCGGCCGGCCAGCCGGTGTTGGCGGTGAAGGTCAGCCGCACGTACCGCTGCGCGCTGCCCGGCAGCGAGATCGTCACCGTGTTGCCGGTGGCCGGGTCGAAGCGATATCCGTTGCTGGCCACCAGGTTGGTGAAGGTCGTGCCGTCATTGCCGCCGCTGACCGTCAAGGTCTGCGTCCGCGCGCCCCAGGCCGTCGATGGCGGCAGGGTCAGCGTGATCGAGTTGACGGCGGTGGACGCGCCGAGGTCGACCTGAAGCCATTGCGGGAAGGCGTTGTTGGCGCTTTCCCAGTAGCTGCTGGTGTTGTTGTCGTTGGCGTTGCCGGGCGGGAAGCCGCCCTGCGAGCCGCTGGCGGTGATCGCCTTGCCCAGGGCCAGGTTCACGTCGGCCGGGGCCATCGAGCCCGGGTCGAATTTGTCCACCCAGTACTTGGTGCGGTCGAGGTAGGCGGTCGACGAGGCCGTGCCGGTCTGGCCGTACGCGCCGTCATAGGTGAGATATCCGTGCCCGGCCGGCGGATTCGAGCTCGCCGGCTCGATCTGGGAGCCCTCGTGCCACTCGTTGAACGAGGTCACCGACACCCAGTCCGGGTTGCCGCCGATGGTCGGGCTGAGCGCGTTGTTCCACGTCTTGTCGTACTCGGCCCCGTTGTCGCGGTTGACCGTCGGCGTGGTGTTGCCCGGCACCGCGCGGTCGTCGATGTAGCCGGGCGCGACGGAAGGAGCCCACACCATGCCGTGCTGATGGCAGTACGCCCCGGCGTTGGCCCAGCCGGGCGCGGTCGCGGCGGCGATGCCGTCGTAGGTGTACATGCCGTTGAAGTGCGCGACCTTCGTGGTGTCGGTGGTCTGGGCCAGCACGATGTTGCCGCCGGTCACCGAGTCCAGGGCCGACCAGTCGGTGATGTTGAGGCTGTCGAAGACGTAGAACGCGGGTTTGCCGCCGTGCAGGGGATCCCGGTAGAACGCCGGGCTCGACCCGTAGCGGGAGTTGATGTAGTTGACGTCGGAGGCCACCGAGGATCCGGTGCGGTTGCCGTACGGCTCGATGTGCCAGGCCACCCGGATCCCGTGCCGTGCGGCGGCGGCGAGCACGCCGGCGGCCAGACCGTCCTCATAGGACCCCTGACCCCACCAGCTGTAGATGATCACGCCCGCGCCGGACCGGGCGATCCAGGTCATCTGCTGGTCCACCGCGCCGTTGACATCGCCGGAGTCATACGCCCCGAGCGAGGGGTAGAAGTTGGCGCCGATGTCGTCCGGCGGGGTGTGGCCGCCCTGGTCCCAGTGCCGGTAGCTGCCGTTCACGGTCGGGCTGCCGTACCAGGGGTAGTAGAACAGCTGCACCTTGTCGGACAGGCCGGCCGCGTTGCGGGCCACCGCCGCCGGGGCGGTCACGGCGACCAGCGTGCCCAGCAGCAGGGCCGCTACGGCGATCAGACTTCTCAAGCTTCGCATGGCAGGGTCCATTCGGAAGCCGATGTAACAGGGAAGTGAACCGACCATAGGCTTCTGAACGGAAAGCTGCAATAGTTCGACTAGGTAGTGCAAGAAACCGACAGATACCGCCTCGGACGTGCGGAAACCCCGCCCGGTCGACGCTGACCGGGCGGGGCGCCGTGATCGCGATCAGCCGACGGCGATCGCGAACACGTGCAGCTTGGGCTGTCCCTGCGTGGCCACCGAGGTGACGTTGGGCAGGGTCACCACCGAGATCGTCTTGCCGGCCTGCAACGGCACCGACGAGTAGTACATGTTGACCTTCTGCGTCTGCTGCCCGCCACCGTTGTTGAGGTACGGCAGCGCGGCCACGACCTCCTCGCCCGGCAGCGACGGCGACTGCCACCAGTCGTTGAAGCCCAGCGCGAACTGCTGCGTGGTGCCGTCGGTGTAGACGATCGTGCCGCCGCCCGACGGCGTGCCGGAGTCGCCGGTGCCGATGAAGCCCAGCTTGCTGCCGGACCCGCTGAGCAGCACCGACTGCCCGCCGGTGAGCACGTTGTCCGGCTGTCCGCCGCCGGAGGTCGGCCAGGTGAAGGTCAGTCCGTCATGCTGCACGGCGCCGCCGGAGGTGAGCCCGGCCGCCGCCAGCGCCTGGGCCGAGTAGCTCAGGCCGCCGCCGTCCAGGTTGCCCTGCCCGGTGTTGTGGTCGTCGCTGATGCCGACGTTGTTGTAGGCCGCGGTGAACGACGCGTACGGCACCGACACCTGCCCGACATCCGTTCTGGTGCCGGCACTTGTGGTCGCCGAGGCGCTGAACGGAAACGCGCCGGGTGTGGCGTTCGCGGGCGCGGTGATCTGCCAGGTCGTCTTCACGGTCTGGCCGCCGGCCACCGACGGGAAGGTCGCCGCCGAGGTCGCCGTCGCCGTCCAGCCGGCTGGCGCGGTGACCGACATCGTCACGTTGCTGATCGCCGCGGTGCCGCCGTTGGCGAAGGTCGTGGTCGCGGTGATGCTGTCGCCGGCCTTGACGATCGGCGGGATGGACAGCGTAAGCGAGTGTCCGACGACGATCACCGCGGTGCCGGTGACCCCGTTGACCGTGACCTTGATCGTGGCCACGCCGTCGCCGGCCGCCCGCACCAGGCCCTTCGCGTCGACCGTGGCCACCGCGGTGTTGCTGGAGGCGTAGGTGACCTTGGCCTTGGAGAGGTCCACAAAGGACTGGTCGTTGTTCACGGCCATCACCACGTTGTCGGCGCTGGCGTGCTGCTGGCCGGTGTCGTCGGCGATCCACTTGTTCTTGCCGGTCAGGTCGATCGTGTCGCCGGCCCGGTACACGACCGCCTCCGGCTGGACGGTGACGTAGGAGATCTTCGGCGTGATCGCGCCGGTGACCGTGGTCTTCACCGTGCTGGCCACGTCGTGGGAGTTGGACGCCACCTGGAACTGGTACGTGCCGTTGTAGACGGTCTGCTTGGCGCCGTCCCACTGGGACAGGTCGGCGAGCTTGACCGGGATGGTGATCTTCTGCGACTGCCCCGGCTTGAGCACGCCGGTCTTCTTGAAGCCGGCCAGCCGCTTGATCGGCAGTTCCACGTTGGGCACGGTGAACTGCTGCGCCGCATAGAGTTGCGCCACCGTCGCGCCGGCGGCCTTGCCGGTGTTGGTGACGGTGAACGAGACGTTGACGGTGCCGTCGGCGGTGACCGTGGACTTGTCGATCGTCGCCGGCGAGTAGCCGAACGTCGAGTAGCTCAGGCCGTAGCCGAACGGATAGCTGGGCGTGCCGGTGAAGTACTGGTAGGTCCGCCCGAGGCCGTTGGTCTCGTTCGGGGCCAAACCGTAGTCGTTCATCGGCGGCAGCTGCGAATCGTCCTTGTACCAGGTGAAGTTGAGATGCCCGCTGGGATTCTGCTTGCCGGTCAGCACATCGGCCAGCGCCGCGCCCTGGGCCTGCCCGTTGTAGCCGGAGAACACGATCGCCGGCACGCTGGCCTGGATGTCGTCGAGCACGACCGGGCCGTCGGACTGCACCACCAGCGCGGTGTTCGGGTTGCCCAGCGCCGCGACCTGCGTGATCAGCGAGTGGTAGTTGCCGGGCAGCGCCAACGTGCTGCGGTCATGCCCCTCGTTGGCCACAGTTCCATCCGTGCCAACGAATTCCACCACCAGGTCGGCGCTCTTGATGTCCGCCTGGGTCTGCGCCGACAGCGTGGCCGGGCCGGTCGAGCCGGTGGACGTGCCGGCGGCGTCGAAGATCACCTGCGCGTCGGGCAGCGCGGCCTTGATGCCGCCGACCGCCCCGACCTGCACGTTGGGCTGGCCCGAGTAGTTGCCCAGGGTGACCTTGTTGGCCATGTCGCCGAGGATGACGACCTTCTTCACCTTGGCCGGCGTCACCGGCAACACGCTGTGGTCGTTCTTCAGCAGCACCAACGAGTTGTCGGCCACCTTCTGGGCAAGGTCCTGGTGGGCCGGGCTCTGGATGACCGACTTGGTGATCTTCGTGTACGGCACGCTGCCGGCCGGGTCGAACTCGCCGGTCGCCATCCGGACCGTGAACACCGGCACCAGGGCGGAATCCAGCACGCCCTCGCTGAGCACGCCGGCGTTGATCGCCTCCTGGATGTTGGGCAGGGTGTTCTCCTCGCCCGGGCAGTTCAGCGCGGTGCCGGCCCGCAGCGAGAAGGCCTGGCCGCCGGCTGCGCCGGACACCTTCTGCCCGGAGGCGGTGTTGGTCCAGGTCGCGCCCGACCCCTTGCCGTCGGTGGTCCAGCCCGGCGGGGCCCAGTTGTGGCCGTCGTTGGGCTGCTTGTAGGTGGTGCCCACCGCACCGCAGTCGGAGGTGATGTAGCCGCCGAAGCCGTAGGTCCGCTGGGCCAACTCGTTGGTGGTGTAGGTGTTGGCCACCGACGGCGTGCCGTTGATCGCGTTGTACGAGGTCATCAGGCCGGAGACGTGCGCGTTCTCGATCAGGTCGCGGAACTGCGCGGTGTAGTAGTCGCGGATGTCGGCGTCGCTGGCGTCGGAGCTGATGCCGGTGCGGTTGAGCTCGACGTCGTTGAGCGCGTAGTGCTTGGCCGTGGCCGCCACCTTGAGATAACCGTTGGCGGACTTGCCGTTCAGGTCGTTGCCCTGGTAGCCGTCGACGAACGCGCCGGCGATCTGCCCGACCAGGTACGGGTCCTCGCCGAAGGCCTCGTCGGTGCGGCCCCAGCGCGGGTCGCGGTCCATGTTGACCGTCGGCGCCCAGTAGGTCAGGGAGCCGTAGTTGTTGACGTCCGGCCCGATGTTGTTGGCGCTGACACCCCACAGCGACTTGTCCAGGAAGCCGCGGACCTCGTCGGAGACCGCGGTCGTCTCCTGGTAGACCAGGTCGGGGTCCCAGGCCATGCTGGACGCGAAGTTGGTGGGGAAGCTGGTGGCGTGCACCTGCTCCGGCGGGGTGTTGGGATTGGTCGACGCGCCCAGCCGGTTGATGCCGTGCTGGCCCTCGTTCCAGTAGGTGTACTGCTGCACCCCGAGTCTGGGGATCGCCGGCCCGCTGTTCGTGGACAGCTGGCGGACCTTCTCCTCCAGCGTCATCCGGGACACCAGGTCGGCCGCGCGCTCGGCGAACGAGTAGTGCGTGTCCTTGTAGACGGGTAAGGGATCGGTGGCAGCCGCGCTGCCACTGGTCAGGCCGAGGGCGCAGATCACCGCGCACGCCGAGGCCACAGTCGCCGATATCCGCATGACTTGGCTGCCTCCGTCGTTGGAGAAGCTCCGGTGTGCGGGGCTGGCGGCTAGGCCATTATGGCTGGTTTTAGCCCAAAAATGGCGCCCCGACGGGACTACGATGCCCAGGATTGTCTGGTAGTGGCCCTAAGTCAAGGTGTTACCGTGACCGCATGGCGCAGGCTCCGCTCAACCTGAGGGAAGAGGGCCGGCTGCGGGTGTTGCAGGCCCTGCACCGCACCGGACACAGCAGCCGGGTGGAGCTCGTCCGCCGGACCGGGCTGTCCAAGGCGACCGTGTCCACGCTGGTCGCGGACCTGATGGCCGCCGGCCTCGTGCGCGAGGACGACGAGCCGCCGGACGCGGCCCGCCGCACCGGCCGGCCCGCGCAGGCGCTGTCCCTGGTGCCGACCGCGGCGTACGCCATCGGGGCCGACATCGGGCACCAGCACGTCAGGGTGGTGCTGTGCGACCTGCTCGGCGCGCCGCTGTGGGACCGGTTCGTGGTCAAGGAGGTGGACCGGGAGCCGGCGCAGACCCTGGACCTGGTGGCCGACCTCGTCGCGCAGGCGTTGGCGGACAACGCCATTCCGGCCGAACGGGTGCTGGGCATCGGCACCGGCATCGCCTCGCCGGTGGACAAGAGCGGCGAGCTCGGCAACTCGATGATCATGTCCGCCTGGGCCGGGCTGCGGCCGGCCTGGGAGCTGGAGCGGCGCACTGGACTGACCGGTCTGGTCACCAACGACGCCAACGCCGGCGCCCTGGCCGAGCGGCTCTACGGCGTCGCCCGCGACACCGGGGACATGGTCTACGTCCGGCTGTCGGCCGGCATCGGCGCCGGCATTGTCGTTGACGGACAACTGATGCTCGGCGCCCGCGGCCTGGCCGGCGAGGTCGGGCACCTGCTGGCCGAGCCCGGCGGGCGGATCTGCCGCTGCGGCAACCGGGGCTGCCTGGAGACCGTCGCCAGCCCCGTCGCCGTCGCCGAGCTGCTGGCCCGCAGCTGGGGCGAGCCCGTCACGCCGCTGGACCTGCCCCGCCTCGTCGCCGAAGGCAACGCCGGCGCCTGCCGGGCCGTCGAGGACGCCGGCGAGGCCGTCGGCCGCGTGCTGGCGTCGGTCGTGACCTTGGTCGACCCGGAACTCGTTGTGGTGGGCGGAGATCTGGCCTCGGCCGGGGAGCTGGTCCTGGCCCCGGTCCGGTGGAACATCCGCAAGCACGCCCTGTCGTTGGGGGCGCGTCAGGTGTCCGTGGTGGCCGGGGAGCTGGGCGACCGGGCCGAAGTCCGGGGCGCGGCGGGCATCGTGCTGTCCAACGCCCCTCGTCTGCTGGCCACCGCCGGCGTGGACCTGGCGGCCGGCTAGACCCACCGACTCCCCGCCCGCCGACTCCCTGCCCCGCCGATTCCCCGCCCGCCGACTCCCCGCCCCGCGCCGCCCCCGCCGACTCCCGCGCCGCCCCCGCGCTGGTCCTACGCGCCGGCCCTAGGCGCCCGCGCCCGCTTCAGCGCCCATGATCAACGCTCGTTTCCTCTCGCTGAACGCCAGGAAAGGCCCCTTCCACGCGTCCAAGATGCCATGAAGGGGCCCTTCCACGCGTCTAACGTTATGAAGGGGCCCTTCCTGACGTTGAACGTCAGGAAGGGCCCCTTCATGACATCTGGGTCAGGGCTGTTGCTGGAGGCGGAAGGACTGCGAGGCGACGCCGGTGCAGGTGGCCTGGGTCAGCTGCGTGCCGTCACCCGAACCGGACGTGGTCAGGCACTTCTGGGTGGCCATGCTGGTGAAGTGCCAGTAGCCGCCGCCCTCCTGGACCGCCTGCCACTGCTGGTTCGTGCCGCCGCCGAAGGCCCACAGCTGGATGCCGGCGCCGTCGGCGGTGGAGCGGCCCGACACGTCCAGCGATTCCGCGGTGTTGCCACGGTTGTTCACGCGCAGCCACGGGCCGTTCGTGCCCTGGAACTGGAACTGCTGGCCGGTGCTGTTGTTGCAGGCGTACTGCTGGATCACGGTGCCGTTGGCGGTGCCGCCGCTACGCGCGTCGACGCATTTGCTGTTGCCCTTGTTCACCAGGCTGAAATAGGCGCCCGGGTTGATCTGGTCGGTCGGCGCGTCGGTGGTGGCGCCGCCGCCCAGCCAGAGCAGGCCGTCGATGATGAACTTGTCCTGGACCGGATCGGCGAACGTCGACGAGAGCGGCGTCTTCGTCGTGTAGTTCATCGCGTCGTGGCCGAAGTTGGCGTACAGCATCTTGAAGTTCTTGTTGGTCCACAGAATCGGGTAGTACCCGCTGTACCACGACTGGTTGGGGTCGGTGCCGACCGGGAAGCTGGAGGCGTCGACCGAGGCCAGGACCTGGATGTTCGGGTTCTGCCGCAGGTCGTTCTGCCAGCTGTACCATTCGCTGACGCCGGCCATCCACGTCGTCGGCAGGCGGCGGGTCGCGGCGTGGGCCGAATCGGTGTGCAGAATGGCCGTCGTCGGGAACCAGGTGTTGTTGTTGAACGTCCCGGTGCCCATGAGCGTCTGGTTGAACCACGACCAGTTCGTGCCCGAGTCGTTGTACGCCGACACGTGCCAGCCGAAGTAGGCGCCGCCGTGCGTCATGTAGTTCTGGAAACCGGCCCGCTGGCCGGAATCGGTCGGGACGTCGTCGAGGAACATGACCACGTTGGCCGTGGCCGTGGTCAGGGTGTTCAGCATCGACCAGTTGTTCGTCTGCGTGTACGAGAAGTTGTACTGGGTGGCGACCTGGGGGAACCAGATTGCCGCCTCCTTCTCGAATGCGATGTGCGCGTCGTCGTACGTGCCGCTGTAGAAAGCCAACACCTTGAACTGCGGCGCCTGCGGCGCGGCCGGAGCGTTGGCCGCCACGGACAACACCATCAGCATCGACAGCGCGGCGACGACGGCGCGCATGATCCTCGATTTCACCTGACTGGACCCTCTTCCGTTCAGGGCGACGGGGTAGGGGCCGTCCGAGCTGGCGGTCTGCGGAGCGACGTGCAGTCAAGAGAGCATAAATCCCACACTTAGTTCAAGACTCTAATTAGGCGAGTGACGACGTTCGGAGCAACGGTCACGGGTGCTGGGCCCGGTGGCGCTGGACGGTGTCCTGCGTCAGGCGGAGCGAATCGTATTCTTCACGGCCTGAGTTTTTTCGCGACACCTAGCGGGAATTGCTGCCCGTCAGGTGAGTGCGAGCGTGACGACCAATGCCGCCAGCGCGGCGGTGGTGCCGAGCGTGCGCACGTTGTTCCAGCGCACCCAGCGCTGCTCGAACGCCCGCCAGGCCGACCCTGGATCGGCCGCATCGGCCCGGTCCAGGGCCAAGTTGAGCGGGATGTTGACCCGGAAGGTGATCACCAGCGCCGAGCCGAACAGGAGCAGGCCCAGCGCTTCGCCGAGGACCCGCGGCCAGTTGCCGGCGACGGCGTCGGCGACCAGCGACACCGCCGTCAGCAGCGGGGCCCCGGCGAAGCTGAGGGCGAACACGGGATTCTGGATGGATGTGTTGATCCGCTGCATGGTCTGCACGCGGACGGCGTCGTCGCTGTGCCGCAAGGCCGGCATCACGGCACAGCTGAAGGCGTAGAACAGCCCGGCGCCCAGTCCGGTCGCCACGGTCGCCAGCACCAGTACGACTTGTCCGAACATGCCGGGAGTCAAGACCCGCCGGCGCTGTCCGTCAACGGCAACTTCAGGCCGCGGTCGCCGCCGCGTGCACCGCCTTGATCAGCCCGTGGTTCTCGGGGCCCGGGCCGCCGGGGAAACCGAAGCGCCGCCGCACGTAGCCGTAGGCGATGCCGTTGCGGGGATCGGCGAACGACTCGGTGCCGGGTGCGCCGGCGTGGCCGAACGCGCCCTGCCCGAGCACCGGATACGCCGTCGCCGCGCTGATGAAGCCGAGACCGAACGCCTGCGGGTTGCGGGTGACGATGTCGGTGCCGACCGAGTGGATCTGGCCGACCGCCGCGATCGTGTCCGGCTTGAGCAGGTCGGTGATCGCGGCCGTGTAGAAGTCGGCCAGGCCGCGCGCGGTGCCCACACCGCCGACCGAGGCCGGGCCGAGCTCGCGGACCACCCGGTGGTTGGGCAGCTCCTGGAGATCGGCCGCCCCGGGATGGTTGCGGTTGAAGGCGATCCCGGTGAGGCTGTTCGGCCCGGTGGCATTGGCCTGCAACTGCGCCAGCTGCTCCGGCGTCGGCCGCATCGGTTGCGTGGTAAGGAAACGCGGCTCCAGCTCGGCCGGTAGGCCCAGGTAGAAGTCGATGCCCCGCGGGCCGCGCACCCGCTCCTCGTGCAGCTGTTGGATGCTGCGGCCCGTCACCCGGCGCACGACCTCGCCCGTGAGCGCCCCGATGACCAGCGCGTGGTAGCCGAACGCCGTGCCCGGCCGCCAGTAGGGACGCTGGCCGGCCAGCCGCTCGGCGATGATCCGGTCGTCGGCGATCTCCTCGATGCGGAACCCGCCGTCCGCGCCGACCACGCCGGCCCGGTGCGAGATCAGGTCCCGCAGCGTCACCTCGCCCTTGCCCTCGGCCGCGAACTCCGGCCAGTAGTCGGCCACCCGCCGGTCCAGGTCGAGCACGCCGTCCTGCACCAGCAGCGCCACCACCAGATGCGCCGCGCCCTTGGTCGCCGAGAACACCCCGACCAGCGAGTCGGCGGTGACGTCCGGGCCCGTCCACAGGTCCACGACCCGCTCCCCGCGGACGTTGACCGCCAGCTGCGCCGAGTAGTCCTCTCCCTCGGCGGCCGCGATCGCCGCGAACTCGTCCCGCACGGCCTCGTACCCGGGCGCGACGGCGCCTTGTGGTGTGGTCACGTCGCCTTACAAGTCGGCGGCCCGGCCGGCTATTCCCCGTCGAACCGGATCGGCAGGGCCGACAGCCGCCAGGTGCCCGGATCCGGGCTGCGCACCGGTTCGCCGGCCAGGCGCATCTCGGGGAAGCGGTCGAACAGGGCCGTCAACGCCACCTCCGTCTCCACCCGGGCCAACGCCGCCCCGAGGCAGAAGTGCGGTCCGTGGGCGAAAGCCAAGTGCCCCAACGCTCCTGGGGCTCGGGTCAGGTCCAGGCGGTCCGGGTCGGGGAACGCCTCCGGGTCGCGGTTGGCCGACAGCATCGAGACGCTGACCGGCTCGCCCCGGGGAATGGTCACGCCGCCGATCTCCACGTCCTCCGCCGCGAACCGTGGCGTCGTCAGCAGCTGCGGCGTGCACCAGCGCAACAGCTCCTCCACCGCCCTCGGCATCAGCGACCGGTCCTCGCGCATGAGTCGCAGCTGCTCGGGATGCCGCAGCAGCGCCTCCACCGCGTTGGCGATGAGGTTGCCCGGCACCTGCCCGGCGAGCACGAGGTGCCAGACCAAGACGACCAGGTCGTCGTCGCACGCCCCGGTCTTGACCAGTTCTCCCAGTACGCCACCGTTGTCGTCCGCCTGCCCGACCGCGGCCCTGGCGCCGGCGATCACGTCGGGGATGGCTTCCTGGAAGGCCTGTCCATGCCCGCTGACCACCGCCGTCCCGACCCGGCGCCACAGCGGACGGTCGGCCTCGGGGATGCCGACGAGCTCGCAGATGACCTCGATCGGCAGCGGCCAGGCGAAGTCGGCCAGCAAGTCGAACCGGTCGGGCAGTCGTCGGACGAGCGTGTCGGCGAGCTGCTGGATCCGTGGCCGGAACTCGGCGGCCCGGCGGGCGGTGAAGGCGGGGGAGACGAGCCGGCGCAGGCGGGAGTGGTCGGGCCCGTCGAGCTCGCCGAGGTTGGGAGTGTCGGGCAGGCCCGCCGGCCGCATCGTGTAGCTGGCCCGGCTGAGCCGGAATCGAGGGTCGGTCAGCACCAGGCGGGCGTGCTCGTGCCTGGTGACGATCCATAACGTGCCCAGGCCCGGCACCGGCATCCGGGCCACGGGGGAGTCGGCGCGGGCGGCGGCGTAGGTGGCGACCGGGTCGAGCAGCACGGTGGGGTCGGACGGGTCCAGCTGCATGATCGCTCCATTCAGATGATGAGATCATATGTTTCTACCATCTGAGTGGTGACGGTATCTTCGGGCCGGTGTCCGACGCAAGCAAGGAGGGGCATGGCTCGGCTGACCAGGGCGGAAGCGCAGGAGCGCAACCGGGCGAAGGTGCTGGCGGCGGCCCGGGCCGAGTTCGCCGAGCGGGGCTTCCGGGAGGCCAAGATCGACGTCATCGCCGAGCGGGCCGAGCTGACCCGGGGCGCGGTGTACTCGAACTGGCCGGGCAAGCGGGCCCTCTACT
Source organism: Kutzneria sp. NPDC052558 (assembly GCF_044547355.1). Taxonomy (NCBI): domain Bacteria; kingdom Bacillati; phylum Actinomycetota; class Actinomycetes; order Pseudonocardiales; family Pseudonocardiaceae; genus Kutzneria; species Kutzneria sp. NPDC052558. The sequence continues at coordinate 103,620 of NZ_JBIUAG010000021.1, read as the reverse complement.
TCGCGGTGCTGGCCGAGGACGCGGAAAACCTGCCGCTGCCCGAGCATCCCGAGTACGGGATGACGCCCCGCGAGGCCCTGGGGGCGTTCGCCCGGGCCTGGGTGGCCCGCCTGCCGCTGGTCAACGACCGCGAGGCGGCCCGGCTGGGCCTGGACCTGATGCCGGAGGTGCTGGCGTCTGAGCAGACCAGCCGCCCGTTCGCCCAGCTCACCCGGCTCACCGCCAGCCTGCTCGGGCTGGCCCTGGAGCACCTCGATCCCCAGGCCGGCCGGCTGGTCCGAGTCGCCGAGGCCGCGATGACCATGCTGCACGGCGCCAGCCAGCTCGCGGCCGCCGCGCCCGGCTTCGGCGAGCCGTTCAATGTGGTCACCGCGTGCGAGAGCTTCGCCAGGCTTCCCCTGACGGACGTGTGGCCGGCGCAGCCGCCGATCGTCTCCCCGGTGCGGGATGTCGACGAGCCGTGGAATCCGCCGCCGGCTCTGGATCTGCTCAGCCGCCGGCCGATCCGCACCGGCAAGGGCGTGGTCGCGATCCTCGGCCTGCACCGGCTGTCCGCGGCCGAGGAGATGATCCGCGCCGCCTCGCCGACCGACGAGGTCACGATCGCGTTCGTCACCGCCGAGCCGGCCGAGCTGCTGGCGCTGGGCCGGCTGGTGATCGCCGAGTTCCGCGCCGGCCTGTACCAGGCGCTGCCCGGGCCGGCCTGGCCGCGAGTGCAGATTGTCGCCGACTCCGGTGCGTTCGCCGCCGCTGCCGGCGTAGCGTCCGCCGTGGACGGGACCGAGGTGGCCCTCCGGGTGCGGAACGGCCGCATCGTCCGGCGATCCGAGGGGTTCGGTGCGTGCCATGCCGTCTGCTGAGACGCGGGTCGTGGGACGGCGCATCGCCCAGGGGCTGATCGACCGGCTGATCGTCTTCGTGCCGATGCTCGCGCTGGCGATCGGGATGACGGTGTCCGTGCTGCACCAGCCGTCGCTGTGGCTCGTGCCGGAGTTGGTGTTCATCCTCGGCCTGCTGCTGGGCGGGCTGACCGTCGATGTGTGGATTCCTCACCGCACCGGCGGCCGCACGCCCGGCATGCGGCTGCTCGGCCTTCGGATCATCACCGAATGGGGCGGCACCCCCACGCTCGGCGCGTACGCGTTGCGCTACCTGCTGGTGATCGTCGATGGCTTCGCCTTCGCCATGCCCGGCCTGCTCGTCATGGCGTTCAGCCCGCGCCACCAGCGCGTCGGCGACCTCGTGGCCCGCACGCTCGTGGTCCGCTCAACCGCGCCGGGCATTGACCAGCCGGACGATTCCCTGCGCCAGCATGCCGACACCGCAGACCGCCAGGAAACCCTGTAGCACCAGCTGTTCCGTGTCGACCGCCCCGCGCGTGAACGTGTAGACCGCGCCGGCGATGATGATCAGCGCGACGCCGATGTCCATCCACCCGATGCGCGACTGCTTGGCCGGGCTGTCGAATCGTTGCTTCGTCATGCCACCGAGCCTTGCCCTCGCCCGTCCCCGCCACCTCGATCCGGCGAGTGGTCCCGCCTCAGACTTTCGGCCGATCCGCCCCCGCCCGCCGGCCGGCGCCGCCAGGATGGGGTGATGTCCTGGGATGAGGCGGCGGCGACCTTCGACAACGAACCCGATCACGGTCTGCGGGACCCGGCGGTGCGGGCGGCCTGGGCAGCGGTGCTGCTACCAAGGCTGCCTTCGGTGCGGTCCCGGATCGCCGATCTGGGCTGTGGGACGGGGAGCGTGTCCGCGCTGTTCACGGAGGCCGGCCATAAGGTGTGCGGCGTGGATCAGTCGCCACGGATGCTGGAGATCGCGGCGTCCAAGGGCGGGGCCGAATTCATCCTCGGCGACGCGGCGGATCCGCCGCTGACCCCGAAATCCTTCGACGTCGTCTTCACCCGGCACGTGCTGTGGACCCTGCCGGCCGAGGCCGTCGGTCGCTGGGTGGAGCTGCTGCGGCCGGGCGGACGGCTGGTGCTGGTCGAAGGCCGTTGGTCGACCGGGGCCGGGCTCACCGCCGAGCAGTGCCGACGGCTGGTGCTGCGGCACCGGCGGGAGGCGGTGGTGACCCCGCTGACCGACCCGGCGCTCTGGGGCGGTCCGATCGACGACGAGAGATATGTGCTGGTCAGCGCCGTGTAAGAGGCAAAATGAAGACGACTCTTACCGGAGGTTGGCGTGCGTGTTCTGGTGATCGGCGCGGGGGCGACGGGCGGGCTGTTCGGGGTGCGGCTGGCGCAGGCCGGGCGGGACGCGACGTTCCTGGTCCGGCCGCGGCGGGCCGAGGTGCTGAGACAGCGGGTGCGCGGCGGCTGAAGCTGTGCCGCAACGAGAGCTGCCCGGCCGTCTTCCACGACACCTCCCGCAACGGCAGCCGGATCTGGCATGACGTCTCGACCTGCGGCAACGCCGCCAATGTCCGAGCCCATCGGGCCCGGAATCGCACTTTCGGTTGAGGTGGAGCGGCCGGTTCCCAGGGCAGGATCGAGATCGTGAGTCACGGCTGGACGGGCCGTCGGGGCCCGATGGTGGCCGAGTGCCTGGCGCTCGGCCTGCTGTTGGCCGTGGACATCGGCTGGGCGGTGCACGCGGGCCTGCCGCCGGGGCTGATCGGCGAGGTGGCCTTCGAGCTGGCGCCGGGGCAGTCGACGGCGGTGGCGCTGTTGGCGGTGCTGCGCCGGCGGTTCCCGAACCGGGTGCTGGTGCTGGGCTGCGTGGTGGCGGCGCTGTCGCTGCTCGGCACGGGGGCCTTTGTGGCGTCGGCGGCGTTGGGGGAGCCGCTGCCGATGGAGCTGGGTCTGACCGAGTTGCTGGCGTTGGCGTTGCTGGTCGGCTCGGCCGCCCGGCGGCTGGCGACGGTGCCGGCGGTTGTCGTGGTCGCGGCCGGTGCGGTGGCGATGATCGCGCAGGCGCTGCTCCGGTACGGCTTCGGCGGACTGGTGGCGGTGCCGACGGCGGTGGTGTGGGGCGGCGCGCTGGCGGTCGGATTGCTGTTGCGGGACGCGGATTTCCGGCGCAAGAGCGCGTTGTCCGAGGTCCGGGTGGGCGAACGGCTGCTGCTGGCCCGGGAGTTGCACGACCTGGTGGCGCACCACGTCACCGGCGTGGTGGTGCTGGCCCAGGCCGGCCGCCGGGTCGCGCCGGAGCGGGACGAGGTGTTCGGCGAGATCGAGCAGGCCGGCACGGAGGCGCTGGCGGCGATGCGCAGGCTGGTCGGAATGTTGCGCACCGAAGGCGGCCTTGGCGCCGCGCCCACCGGCCTGCTGGACGCCGTCGAACGAGCGGCGCCGCCGGGCGCGCGGCTGACCGTCCAAGATGGACTGGACGTGCTCGCGGTGACGCCGGAGGCGGCGACCACCGTGCACCGGGTGATCCAGGAGTCGGTGACCAACGCGCATCGGCACGCCCCGCAGGCCCGACAGGTCGACGTCGAGGTGCGGGTGGACGGCGACTGGCTGGTGGTCGAGGTGGTCAACGACGGCGTGCGGGCGGTGTCCGGCGGCGACCGCGGCTACGGCCTGGTCGGCATGGCGGAGCGGGTCGACGCGCTGGGCGGTAGTCTGCTGGCCGGCGCGGCCCCGGGACAGCGATGGCGGGTGTCCGTGCGACTGCCTTTGAGTAGAACGGTGTGAACGTGAGCCTGCGGGTGCTGGTCGCCGACGACCAGGCGATGGTGCGGACCGGGTTCCGGCTGATCCTCAACGGGGAGAAGGACATCGAGGTCGTCGGCGAGGCGGCCGACGGCCGGCAGGCGGTGTCGATGGCCCGCGAGCTGCGCCCGGACGTGACGCTGATGGACATCCGCATGCCCATGATCGACGGGTTGCAGGCGACCCGGCTGCTGGCCGGTCCGGACGTGCCGGATCCGTTGCGGGTGGTGGTGGTCACGACCTTCGACCTGGACGAGAACGTGCACGCCGCGCTGCGCGCCGGGGCCTGCGGCTTCCTGCTCAAGGACGCGGGGCCGGGCCTGCTGATCGAGGCCGTGCACGCCGCCGCCAACGGCGAGGCCCTGGTGTCGCCCTCGATCACCACCCGGCTGCTGGCCCACTTCGCCGCCCCTCGGACCGACCGCAAGCCGCTGGAACCGTTGACGGAGCGCGAGTTCGACGTCGTCCAGCTGGTGGCCCGCGGCCGCACCAACGCCGAGATCGCCGCCGAGCTGGTGATCTCCCTGTCCACGGTGAAGACGCACCTCGGGGCCGTGCAACGGAAACTGGCCGCCCGCAACCGGACCGAGGTGGCGATCTGGGCCTGGGAGACCGGGTCGGTGCGCTAGCCTCGGCGACCTCGTGGCCGAGCGTCACGGGCCTGCCGGTCAGCGGCAGCGAGCTGTCGATCAGGTGCAGGTCGGGCAGACACACGCCGGTGCGCGGACGCGATGCGGACCTTGTCGTCGGCCGGTTCCGGCTCGGCGAGCATCATTGCCCCTCTTCGGAAGTGCCGATGCGGAAGACCGTTCCCCGGGGCCAGCCGGAATCGCCGTCGCGGGCGACGCCGCGAACTCGGCCGCCGGTGGTGCCGACCATCACTGGAACTCCAAACCCTCGAAGGCGCCGGCTGCCCGCCATTGCTCGATGTAGCGGAAGAAGGCCGCCGGACCATCGGGATAGCCGACCAGCCGCAGCCCGGCCGATCCCTGGTCCTGGCCTTCGTTGTTGTAGTAGCCGGGAGTGCAGTCCGGGCCGCCGATGGCCGAGGGCTGAGCGGTCTGCACGAGGTCGACCCAGGCCTGCTCGGCCTCGGCGGTGACCTCGACCTCACGCAGGCCGTCCCGCACCGCGTGCCCGACGATGGCGGCGATCGTCGCGGCGGAGTCGACGATGTTGCTCGGCACGTTGGCGATGAGGTTCGCGCCCTGGGACGGTTGCACGACAAAGGCATTGGGGAAGCCCCGGGTGTGCATGCCGTGCAGCGTCCGCATTCCGTCTGCCCACCGGTCAGTCAGCGTGACGCCGTCGCGGCCGGTCACCTCGTAGCCCGAACGCCGGGTGAAGCCGGTGTTGACCTCGAAGCCGGACGCGTAGATGACACAGTCCACCTCGTACTCCTGGCCGCCGGCGACCACGCCCTTGGCGGTGATCCGCTCCACCCCCTTGCCGTCGGTGTCGACGAGATGGGTGTTGGGACTGTTGAAGGACTGGAGATACTCGTCGTGGAAGCAGGGCCGCTTGCACAGCCGGCGATACCAGGCCTTGAGGTGTTGCGCGGTGTCGTGGTCGGCGACGATGGTGTCGACCCGGGAGCGGATCTGGTCCATCTTCTCGTAGTCGGCCCGCTCGGCCAGCGTCATCCGCGTCGCCATGGTGCGCTCGCCGGCCGGCAGCGTGGCCATCTCGTTGCGCAGCTGCCAGGAGAGCTCGGTCCAGCCGTCCTGGATCAGGTCCTGCGTGGCGACGCCGCCGAGGACGTCGGCGAAGTTGGCCAGCAGCCGCCGCTGCCAGCCCGGCGTGGCCATCTCGGCGAACCACTCCGGGTCGGTCGGGCGGTTGCCGCGGGCGTCCACAGAGGACGGCGTGCGCTGGATGACGAAGAGCTCGCCGCAGGCCTCGGACAGCCGGGGCACGGCCTGCACCGAGGTCGCGCCGGTGCCGATGATCGCGACCCGCTTGTCGGCCAGCTTCTCCAGCGACTCGCCGGTGTAGCCGTAGTCCCAGCGGTTGGTGTGGAACGAATGGCCGGCGAACTCGCCGATGCCTGGGATGGCCGGCAGCTTGGGCACGTGCAGCGGCCCGATGCCCATGGTCACGAACTGCGCGGTCAGCCGGTCGCCGCGGTTGGTGCTGACGACCCACCGCGATTCGTCGGCGTCCCACCGCAGATCGGTGACCTCGGTGTGGAACAAGGCCTGGTCGTACAGGTCGTACTGCTGGCCGATGCGCTGGCAGTGCTCCAGGATCTCCGGGCCGTGCGCGTACTTCTCGGTCGGCATGTGGCCGGTCTCTTCGAGCAGCGGCAGGTAGATGTACGAGGTCGTGTCGCACTGCGCGCCCGGATACCGGTTCCAGTACCAGGTTCCGCCGAAGTCGCCGGCCTTGTCGATGATCCGCACGTCCTCGACGCCGGCTTCCTTGAGCCGGGCGCCGACGACGAGACCGGAGAACCCGCCGCCGATGCACACCACGGTGGTGTGCTCGGCCAGCGGCTCCCGCTCGGTCACGGGCGTGAAGGGATCGCCGATGTCGAACTCGTCGGCCAGCCGCACGTACTGGCTGGCGCCATCCGGCCGCAGCCGCTTGTCCCGCTCCGCCAAGTACTTCTCGCGCACCGACGTGATGTCCACGCCCGTGGCCGGCCTAACCTGCGCAGTGCTCATTTTTGCAGGCGGTCGAACGAGACCAGCAGATGCTCGGGGCCGCGCAGCACGGCGTTCTCGCGGTAGGGCGGCGGATCCGCGACCAGGCCCGGGTTGTCCAGCCGCCGGGCCAGCGCGGTCAGGGCGATCTGGGCCTCGGCGCGGGCCAGCATCGCGCCCACGCAGTAGTGGATGCCGCCGCCGAAGCCGAGGTGGGCGTTGTTGGGGCGGTCCGGCACGAACCGGTCGGCGTCGGCGAACACGGAGGCGTCCCGGTTGCCGGCGGCCAGCATCACGCGCAGCGCGGAACCGGCCGGCACCAGCACCCCGCCGATCTCGATGTCGGCGGTGGTGCTGCGCGCGGTCATCTGCACCGGCGGGTCATAGCGCAGCACCTCCTCGACCAGCGTGGTGGCCAGCTCCGGCTCGTTTCGCAGGCGGGCCAACGCATCCGGGTTGCGCAGCAGGGTGAGCATGCCGTTGGTGATCAGGTTCACGGTGGTCTCGTGGCCGGCGATCAGCAGCAGCGCCAGCGTGGCCCGCAGGTCGAGCGGCCCCAGCCGGTCCGCGGTCGGATCGGTCGGCATGAACGCGGACAGCAGGTCGTCGCCGGGCGTGCGGGACTTCTCCTCGATCAGCCCGTTCAGGTAGTCGATCAGCGCGTTGCGGACCTGGGTCAGCTCGCGCAGCTCGGCCTCGTTCGGCTCCTCCACCGGGTCAAGGCCGCGGGTCAGCTTGCGGGCGAACTCGCCGAAGATCGGCTCGTCCTCCTGCGGCACGCCGAGCAGCTCGCAGATCACCGTGACCGGCAACGGATAGGCCAGGTCGTCGACGATGTCGAGCCGGCCGGGGCCGTCGCTGACGTGCTGGTCGAGCAGGGTGGCGACCAGGTCATCGAGGTGGTCGCGCATGCCGATCACCCGCGGCACGAACTGGTCCATCACCAGCTTGCGCAGGCGATCGTGGCTGGGCGCGTCCTGCACCAGGAACGAGGCCGGGGCCTTGGCCTCGCCGCGGTCGATGTCGTCCGGGTCCAGCCGGTTGGCGCTGATCCGGGGGTCGTGCAGCACGCGCTTGATGTCCTCGTGCCGGCTGACCAGCCAGGTGCCGTCGGGCATCCGCGTGACCGGGAGCTCCAGCATCCGCTCGTACAGCGGATACGGGTTCGGCCGGCTGTCCAGGCGCAGGGTCCGCGACATCAGGTCGCCGGCGGTCAGCGTCTCCGTGGTGGTCATGGTCCTACCTCACTGCCGCGACAAGGGGTTGGGGAAACTCGGCGTCCACAACGGACGCGACGGCGGGCCCGTCGGGCGCGTTGATCACCGGCGGGAAGGCCGCGCCGGCCGTGATCAGGTCGGCGTAGCCGTCGAGCTGGCGCGGGGCGTTGACCGCCACCGCGGCGACGGTGCGGCCCTCGCGGCCGTACACCGCGACGAACTTGTTGGCTGGCAAGGATCCTTGGGTGACGACGACCTCGTCGCCGTAGGTGGGCAGGCCGACCGACTTCAGGTTCACGCCGAACTGGTTGGACCAGAACGCCGGCAGCTCGTCGTGGCGGCGGTGGCCGTTGTGCACCAGGTTGTGCGCGACGGTCCTGGCCTGCGACACGGCATTGCCCCAGTGGTCGAGGCGGACCAGGTCGCCGGGGTACAGCGGATGCGGCCACCGGGCCACGTCGCCGGCGACGAACACCCCGTCGGCCACCGAACCGTCGGCGGTCAGCGCCCGGCCCGTGGTGTCGCAGACGGCCCCGCGGCCGTCGGCCAGGAGACCCGAGCCGGCGATCCATTCCACATTGGACACTGCGCCGAGGGCGATCACGGCCACGTCGACGTCGACTGCCGTGCCGTCGGACAGCCAGGCCCGGTGCAACCGGCCGGCGCCGTCGAGCTTGGTCACCGTGGTCTCCAGCCGCAGGTCGACGCCGGCCGCGCGCTGCACGTCGGCGGCGAACCGGGCGACCGTGCCGCCCAGCGCGCTGGACATCGGGGCGACCCCGCGGTGCGTCAACGTCACGTTCAGGCCGAGTTCACGGCAGCCGCCGGCGACTTCGGAGCCGGTGAACCCGCCGCCGATGACCAGCACTCGCTCGGGGCCGGCGGCCAGGTCGGCGCGCAGCCGGTCGGCGTCGTCGCGGCCGCGCAGCACGTGCACGCCCCGCAGGGCGGCTTCCTCCGGCACGGGCCACGGCCGGGCCCGCGTGCCGGTGGCGATCACCAGGCCGTCGAAGGCGATCCGGCGGCCGTCGGCCAGCCGGACCTGGCGTTCCCGCAGGTCGAGCCCGGTGGCGGCGACGCCGAGCAGCCAGGTGGCGGCGACGTTGCGCAGCCGGGGCAGCGTGACGTGGTCGGTGTCCAGCCAGCCCGACAGCACCGCCTTGGACAGCGGCGGCCGGTCGTACGGGGCGTGCGGCTCGTCGCCGATCACGGTCAGCTCGCCGGTGAAGCCCTCGTCCCGCAGCGCCTCGGCCGCGCGCAGCCCGGCCAGCGAAGCGCCGACGATCACGATGCGGTTCATCGGGGCAGCTCCTCGGTGGCCCGGTCCAGCGCGATGGCCTGCACCGGGCACGCCGCGGCGGCCCGTTCCACCTGGTCGCGCACGTGGTCGCCGGGCTCGTAGTCGTACTCCAGCGTCTCCTCGCTGTGGAACCGGAACACCGACGGCGCCGCGTAGACGCACTGCCCGTAGTTCTGGCAGCGGTTCAGGTCCACGACCAGTCGAGTGCTCATGGGCACCCCCTCTCTCCCGTAACCGAAGCTATTCGGATAGGAGTCACTATGTCAATATGAGATCCTACCCAGATGTCGAGGGCGTGCTAAATTCCCTGGTCATGGACGTGCAGCCCCGACGACGGCTCACCCGGGCCGAGGCCAAGGCCCGCACCCGGACCCTGCTGCTGGACGCGGCGGCCGAGGTCTTCGCGCGCAAGGGCTTCGCCGGGGCGTCGGTGGAGGAGATCGCCGAGACGGCCGGGTTCTCCATCGGCGCCTTCTACTCCAACTTCGCCAACAAGGACGAGCTGTTCGTGGAGTTGCTGTCCACCCACAGCCGCAACCAGATCGCCGAGTCGGCCCGCCTGATGGACGACCGGGCCGAGGGCAAGCACGGGCTGGGGCGGCAGCTGGTCGCGGCCGCCGACGAGGACTTTCCGTTGCTGGAGGCCGAGTTCTGGCTGTACTCGGTGCGCAATCCGGAGGTGGCGACGGCCCTGGCCGAGCGCATGCGGGAGCCCCGCGAGGCGCTGGAGAAGCTCGTCGGCGAGGCGCTGCGCCGGATGGACCCGCCGGTCACCGATCTCGACGTGCCGGTGTCGGTGGTGGTGGCGGCGATGTTCGCCGGGCTGGTGCGGCAGCGGCGCGTCGACCCCGACTCGGTGTCGGCCGAGCTCTACGACCAGGCGCTGCACTGGCTGTTCCGCGGCATCGCCGCGCAACGTTGTCAACCTCAGGGTTGAGCGGGTCTCAACCCCGTTTCTCCACCCGAGCTCCAACCCCGCTCCGACGCGGCGCCGCCGGCCGCGGCGGGACGCTGTACGGCGTCAGAGCCGGAGTTGGGGAGGAAGAAACCATGAGCACGCAGGCGCCGCAATCCGTGCAGTTGCGCAGCCTTCTGCCGAGCATCGCGTTCAACGCGGTGGTGCCGCTGGTGGTGTACACCCTGGTGCGGCCCTACTTCGCCAGCGACGTCTCGGCGCTGGTGGTGGCCGGTGCGATCCCGCTGCTGATGACCGTGGGCGGATTCCTGGTGCGCCGCAAGGTGAACGCGATCGGCGTGATGTCGGTGATCGGCTTTGTCGTGGCGGTCGTGGTGCAGCTGCTCACCGGCGGCGACGGCTTCATCGTGAAGATCAAGGGCGTGTTGATCACCGGTCCGGTCGGGGTGATCTTCCTGCTGTCCGCGCTGATCGGCCGCCCGCTGATCGGGGTGATCTTCCGGTATCTGGCCCGCCGCAACCCGAACCGGCGGCTGCCCAACCACCACCAGTCGACGGTGACCACGCTGCTCATCGGCGGCATGCTGACGCTGTCGGCCGCGGCCACCGTGGTGATGGCGCTGACCCTGCCGACCACGGTGTACCTGGCCCTGTCCGACGTGGTCGGGCTGGGTATCGTCGGCCTCGGCTTCCTGGCGATCTTCCTGGTGCGCCGCCGGTGGGCCGCCCAGCGGGAGGCGGCCGAGTCAGTGCAGCAGGCGTAGCCCGCCCACCAGCTTGTCGACCAGATTGCGCGGCCCCACCAGGCTGATCGCGTAGTAGCGGAGCCCGTCCGACTTGGCCAGCGTGTCCAGGTAGTCCTGGTACACGCGGCTGGTCTGGGCGGGTTCCGGCATGTCGACCACGTGCACGCCGATCTTGTCGATCGCCTTGGCCCGCACCGCGGCGACCTTGTCGCGGCCGGCGGCCAGGATCGAGCAGCCGGTCCACGGCAGGCCGGGGTGGAACCGGCCGACGGCGTCCTCGCCGCCGGGGCCGAGCAGGGTCGGGACGGCGTGGCCGACCGCGGCGGCCAGGCAGCCGACGGCGTTGGCGATCAGGCCGGGGTTGAGGTCGCGGTCCACGACCATCACCCACTTCAGCCGGGCCTCCCGGGTGGGCTGGTCGATGCGGATCTCGTCGGGGGCGAACGCGGGCAGCATGGCTCGGTCTCCTCATGATGTGCGATGGATGGCCGAGATGCTAGGTGGAGTCACCAGCACTTACCATGAGCGCCGAATTTCGTTCGGCAAAGAGGGTGATTTCGGGATGTTGGACGAACTAGATCAGGCGCTGCTGCGGGCCCTGCAACACGATGCGCGGCGAACCAACCGCGAACTCGCCGCCGCCACCGGGGTGTCGCCGTCCACCTCGCTGGAGCGGGTGCGGGGCCTGCGCCAGCGCGGCGTGATCAAGGGCTACCTGGTGGACGTCGACCTGCCCGCGATCGGCCGCGGCGTGCAGGCCATGATCGCCGTCCGGATCCGGCCGCCGTCGCGCCGGCACATCGAGGCCTTCCGCCAGTGGGTGGCCCAGCTGCCGGAGACGATCGGCGTGTTTGTCGTCTCCGGCAGCGAGGACTTCCTGATCCACGTCGCCGTGCCCGATAACAACAGCCTCTACAGCTTCGTCATCGACCGGCTCACCGAACGCCCCGAGGTCGCCGACGTGCGGACCAGCGTGGTGTACGAGCACATTCGCAGCCCCCGCATCGAACCGGCCTGACGCCCCCCGCCCCCCGCCACCCCAGCCACCCCGCCTCACGCCCCAGCCACCCCGCCTCGCGCCCGCTCCACCCGCGGCTTCACTCCCGTGCCGCCCCCGCCCCTTTTCGGCTCTTCGTACTGATGTGTGGGTGGGCATGCCCAGGTAGCAGACGGGCACGTCGCTGCAGCGTCTAGGTTTCTGGACTGTCGAGGAACAAAAACTGCATAGACGGAGAACGACGTGCCCACTACCAGGGTATGGGGTCGGCTGCTGGGCGTGAACACAGCGGTCGTGGAGAAAGTCGCGTTCGACGAGCACGAGCAGGTGCTCGTCGCCTCAGTCCGGGTGCGCAAGCGCGATCGCGGCCGATGCGGTGTCTGCCAGCGTCGCTGTCCCGGATACGACGCCGGGCAGGGACGACGCCGCTGGCGGGCACTGGACCTGGGGACCGTGCGCGCGGTCGTGGAGGCCGACCTGCCGCGAGTGTCCTGCGCCGAGCACGGCATCGTGGTCGCCTCAGTGCCCTGGGCCCGCCACAGGGCCGGACACACCCGCGCGTTCGACGACACCGTGGCCTGGCTGGCCACCACCTGCTCGAAGACCACGGTGCGGCAGCTGATGCGCAGCTGGCGATCACCATCCACTGTGGACAGTCAGCCGTCTTCCCCTGGCGTGAGGCCGAATTCCGTGTAGTAGCCGATGGTCGCCGCGACGTCCGGCATGCCGATGGTGATCGAGGCCAGGCCGTGCAGCGCCATCACGCGCCGCCGGCGAAGGTGTGCCGCATGGTGCCGATGCCCTCGATGTAGGTGACGAGTTCCTGGCCCGGCTTGAGGAAACGCTGCGGGGTGCGGCCCATGCCCACGCCGGACGGGGTGCCGGTGAAGATCACGTCCCCCGGCAGCAACGGGGTGATCGCGGACAGCCGGGAGACCAGTTCCGGCACCGAGAACACCAGGTCGCTGGTGCGGCCCTTCTGCATCTGCTCGCCGTCGACCAGGCAGCCCAGTTCGACGTCGTCACGGTCGGGCAGCTCGTCCGGCGTGACCACGACCGGGCCGAGTGGCCCGAAGCCGGGGTGGGACTTGGCCAGGCTGAACTGCGGTGCCGGGCCGGAGCGCTGGAGGATCCGCTCGGACAGGTCCTGGCCGACGGTGAGGCCGGCGACGTGGTCCCAGCCGTCGGCGACGCCGACGTGCTCGGCCCGCCGGCCGATCACCGCCACCAGCTCCACCTCCCAGTCCACGTCGCCGGCCGGCAGGGCGATCTCGCCGGTCGGGCCGGTCAGGCAGGTGACGAACTTGGTGAACACGGTCGGCTCGTCGGGCACCGCGAGGTTCGATTCCCGGGCGTGGTCGGCGTAGTTCAGGCCGATGGCGAAGATCTGGCGCGGGCGGGGGACCGGGTTGCCGAAGTCGCCGGGCGCGACGAGGGCCGCCTTGGTTGCGTCCAGCGTCGCCGCGAACGCGGTCACCTCGTCCCAGCGCTCGTAGGCGAGCTGGATGTCCGGGGAGAAGGCGCCGCCGCTGGCGTCGGCCAGGTCCACGGCGCGGTCGGGTGCGGTCACGACGGCCGCACGGCCGTTGATGTCGGCCAGCCTCATGATGTGCCTCCTCAGGTCGTGCCATGATTCAAGCAACTTTCGAAAGTTGAGTCAACGTTCGCACTGAGCTACGCTCTGCGCATGGCGACCACGGCGGTGACCCGCACCGACGGTGTGCACGCGCGGCTGCGGGAGGACATCCTGGGCGGGGTGCTGCCGCCCGGGCACCGGCTGAAGTTCCCCGACCTGTGCAAGCGCTACGACACCAGCGTCGGCGCCGCCCGCGAGGCCCTGACCCGGCTCGCCTCCGCCGGTCTCGTGCGCGGGCAGGCCCACCAGGGCTACGTCGTGACGCCGCTGTCGGTCGAAGATCTCTCCGAGCTCACCGTCGCCCGGGTCGAGGTCGAATGCCTCGTGCTGCGCATGGCCATCACCGAGGGCGACGTGCGCTGGGAGGCCGACGCCATCGCCGCCCACCACCTGCTCGAACGGGCGCCGTATCTCGACCCCGACAACCCCGCCCGCTCCACCGCCGAATGGGCCGCCGCGCACGCCGCCTTCCACGAGGCGCTGCTGGCTGGCTGCGGCAATCGCCGGCTGCGCGAGGTCGCCACCGGTCTCCGGGACGAGGCCGAGCTCTATCGCCAGTGGTCCATCACGCCGGCGCTGGCCAAGGGGCGCGACGTCAACGCCGAGCACCGCGCCATCCTCGACGCGGCGGTCGCCCGCGACACCGAGCTGGCGGTTCGGCTGCTGGGCGAGCACATCTCGTTGACGTCGCGTCTGCTCATCGACTCGGCGGAGGCCTGAGCCGCACCGATCGCGGGCTCGTGCGCCGCCTGGGCGGTGACACCGCCCACGGCAAGGCCGGAGTTCACTCGTATGTCGGCAAACCCCGGGACCATGGCCACGGTGAGTGGGCGTTAACCCGATCGGGCAGAAGGCACGCCGGCATGACTCACCGCACGCATGTGCGAATTTCTCGGGAATGCCCAGGCCACCCGGGATGTGTCGGCAGGAGTTTTCCGACTGCGGCGACGTTACATTAATACATGACATGAGCTGTATACAATTCCGGTCATCGGACCTCTTCTCCTCCCGCATCAATTCGGGCACCGAACGGAAGGCCGATCGGGCACTCGGGCTTGACCGGTTCCACGGGCACGTGCGCAGAATTGGCTCGAATGCGGCAGCGGTCGCGAGGGGGGCGAGGCAGTGGGCGTATTCGAGCCGCCGTTCCGTGTCGGCGGGCCGCGCGAGGCAATGGTGTGAACGAGTTGTCCGGGACGCGGAAGTGGGACGAAGTGGACGAGACCGATGTGCTGATCGCCGGGGCCGGCCCGGTCGGCCTCGCCCTCGCGCTCGACCTGGAGCGGCGGGGCGTGCGCTGCCTGGTGCTCGAGCCCGGCGACGGCAGCGCGGTCACGCCCGACGTGAGCCCGATCGGGCCGCGCACCATGGAGCTGTTCCGTCGCTGGGGGGTGGCGGACAAGATCCGCGGGGCCGCGTTCCCCGGCGCGCTGCCGCGCGACATCGCCTGGGTGACGCAGGTCGGCGGGCACGAGATCCACCGCTTCGAGCGGTTCAGCCACACCACGCACACCCCAGAGCCGGAGCAGCTCTGCCCGGCCGACTGGCTGCTGGCGGTGTTGCAGACCGCGGTCGGCGCGTACCCGAGCGGGCCGATCCTGTACCACCGCACGCTGGCGGGCTTCACCCAGGACGCCGACGGCGTGACGGCTCGGGTCAGTGGCCTGGGGACCGTGCGCGCTCGCTATCTGGTCGCCGCCAACGGGCCCCTCTCGTTGATCCGCAGCGCCTGCGGCATCCGGCTGACCACACGGTTCGAGCCGAAATTCATGCGGCACATCGTGTTTCGCGCGCCCGAGCTGGCCAATGGGCTGGCCGCCCGCGGGCATCGGCCGGCGCTGACGTATTTCCTGCTCCAGCCGAGCGGACTGCGTTTTCCCTTGCAGGCCATGGACGGCGAGGGCACGTACAAGCTGATCGTGGGCAGCGAGGTCGGCGCGACCGACGCGGAAACCCTGGTGCGCGACGCGATCGCCTTCGACACACCGACCGAGGTGCTGTCCGACGGGCAGTGCAGCGTGCCGCACGTGGTGGCCGAGCGCTACCGGGCCGGGCGGGTGTTCCTGGTCGGCGACGCGGCGCACATGCTGTCCGCGCCCGGTGGCTTCGGCCGCAACATCGGCATCGCCGACGCCGCCGACCTGGCCTGGAAGCTGGCCGCCGAACAGGCCGGCTGGGCCGGGCCGGAGTTGCTCGACAGCTACGACATCGAGCGCCGGCCGGTCGCCATGGAGGGCCTGGAGGCGGCCGGCATCGCCATGCGCGGCCGTGGACCGGACACCGTGTCGGCCAAGCTTCGGGACGACACCTCCGACGGCGTGCTTGCCCGGACCGAGCTGGGGTTGCAGCTGGCCGAAAGCGTTGCCCACTGGGACGTCGACGCCCCGGAGGTCCACTTCGGACACGGCTACCGGTCGTCGCTGGTGATCGGCGACGAGGCGAAGATGACCGCGCCGTGGCGGCCAAGCAGCGATCCGGGTTTCCGGGCCGCCCACGCGTGGCTGCGGCCCGGTGTGTCCACATTGGACGTTTTCGGTGACGGTTTCGTGTTGCTGTGCTTCGACTGGCACGAACGGCTGGCCGAGGTGGAGCGGGCGTTCGAGCGGCGCGGCGTGCCGTTGCAGGTCGTGACGTGCGCCGACGAGCGGGTGGCCGAGCTCTATCGGCAGCCGTTCGTGCTGGTCCGGCCGGACGACCACGTGGCGTGGCGCGGCACGCAGCCGCCGCCGGATCCGTTGCTGTTGGTGGACATGGTGCGCGGAGCCTGTTGAGTTTCGGGTGCGAGTCGTGGCCGCCACCACGGCGGTCGCGCGGCACACCACATTTTCCGGCCTTGGCCCCACTGCCTGGGCCGGGGTGAGCAGGTCTGTCCGGCCCATCCCCGCGAGCCAGGGAGCGGGATCGGCCGGTCGGTCGGCAGGGCTCCGGAACCGGTTCCGGAGGTGTGGGAACGAGTTAACAGCGCGGCAACTCGGCCGTCAAGACTGTTGACAGACTTCGTACTCTGGGCGTGAGAGCGATCCCAGGGCCGGGCCCACTCCCGGCGGGTGAACCGTGAGCCGACCCCTGCCCCCGTGTGAAGGGTTCGCCGCTCATGACACTCGCCCGCTGGCCTGCGTGGCTGTTCGCCGCGCTCGCGGCCGTGATCATCGCCGCCCTGCTGACCGTGCCCGGAGTCGGGCACGCCGCGCCCGCCCTGCTCTCCCAGGGCCGCGCCGCCACCGCCTCCTCCACCGAGAGCGCCGCCTTCCCGGCCTCGTCGGCCGTCGACGGCGACGCCGGCACCCGGTGGTCCAGCGCCGCCGCCGACCCGCAGTGGCTGGAGGTCGACCTCGGCGCCCCGCACACCCTGACCCAGGTCGTGCTGAACTGGGAAGCCGCCTACGCCAAGGCGTTCCAGCTCCAGGTGTCCTCCGACAACAGCACCTGGACCAACCTCACGCCGGTCACCGCCGGCGTGGCCGGCAGCCAGACACTGACCGTCACCGGCTCCGGCCGCTACGTCCGGATGTACGGCACCCAGCGGGCCACCCAGTGGGGCTACTCGCTGTGGGAGTTCCAGGTCTACGGCGACGACACCTCCTGCAACACCGCCGATTCCGCGTTGAACCAGCCGGTGCTGGCATCGTCCACACAGGACGCGGGGGCGTTCCCGGCCACCGCCGCCGTGGACGGCAACGCCGGCACCCGGTGGTCCAGCGCGGCGTCCGATCCACAGTGGATCCGAGTCGATCTGGGCAGCGTGCGGCAGGTCTGCGGCGTGGAGCTGAACTGGGAGGCGGCCTACGCGTCGTCGTTCCAACTCCAGATCTCCACTGACGGCAACACCTGGAGCAACCTCACGCAGCCGGCCGCCGGCGTCGCCGGCAACCAGGTCCTGGCGGTCAGCGGATCCGGTCGGTACGTGCGGATGTACGGCGCCCAGCGGGCCACCCAGTGGGGATACTCGTTGTGGGAGTTCGTGATCCACACCGTCGGCGCCCCGCCCACGACCACCACCCCGCCGCCGGGCAACTGCCCGTGGGTGAAGTCCACCGCCCCGATCGCCGACCGGGTCAACCAGCTGATGGCGGCCATGACCAACGCGCAGAAGGTTGTTGTGCTGCACGGAAACGGGGCGACCGGGCCGTACATCGGCAACACCGACCCGATCCCGGCCCTGTGCGTGCCGGCGATGGGGCTGCAGGACGGCCCGGCCGGCGTCGGCGACAGCCTCGACGGCGTGACCGAGCTGCCCGACCCGACCGCGGTCGCCGCCACCTGGGACGTCAACGCGGCCAAGAACTACGGCACGGTGATGGGGCAGGAGTTCGCCGGCAAGGGTGCGAACGTCGTGCTCGGCCCGACGATCAACATCGTCCGGGATCCGCGCTGGGGGCGGGATTTCGAGACCTACAGCGAGGATCCGTACCACGCCGGGCAGACCGCCGTCGGCGCCGTGCAGGGCATCCAGGGCCAGGGCGTGATGGCCCAGATCAAGCACGCCGCCGCGTACAACGTCGAGGGCGGCGCGTCCCGCGGCACGCCTTCGGACAACGTGATCATCGACGACCGCACCCTGCACGAGATCTACCTGCCGGCGTTCCAGACCGCGCTCACCCAGGGCCAGGCCGCGTCGGTGATGTGCGCGTACAACCAGATCAACGGCACGCCCGCGTGTCAGGACTCGGCCGTGATGAACACGGCCCTCAAGCAGGCCACCGGCTGGGACGGCTTTGTCGGCTCCGACTGGGGTTCGGCCACCGGCGGCGCGCCGCAGCTGGCCAACGGCGGGCTGGACATGGAGATGCCCGGCGGCGCGTTCTTCGGGCAGGCCCTGCTGGACGCGGTCAACCAGGGCACGGTCTCCCAGTCCACTGTGGACGACATGACCCGCCGGGTGCTGACCCAGATGTTCAAGTTCGGGCTGTTCGACCACGGGGCCACCGGCGCCACCGGGGCCGTCGTCACCAGCGCCGCCCACACCCAGGTGGCCCAGGACGTCGCCGCGCAGGGATCGGTGCTGCTGAAGAACAACGGCGTGCTGCCGCTGAGCACGTCCGGGCTGAAGTCCATCGCCCTGCTCGGCGGGGACGCCATCGACCCGCAGAACATCGGCGGCGGCAGCGCCAAGGTCAACCCGTCGCCGGCCGCCGTCAATCCCATCAACGGCATCACCAAGCGGGCCGGCACGGGCGTGAGCGTCCAGTGGGTCGCCGGCGCCGGCGAACACGTGCAGACGCCCGACATCCCGTCGGCGGTGGCGCTGGCCCAGAAGTCGGACATCGCGATCGTGTTCGCGTCGTACGGGGAGAGCGAGACCGACGACCTGGCCTCGATCGACCTCCAGTTCTCGCAGAACGACCTGATCAGCGCGGTGGCCGCGGCCAATCCCCGCACGATCGTCGTGCTCAACACCGGATCCGCGGTGACCATGCCGTGGCTGGGCAGCGTGGCCGGCGTGATCGAGGGCTGGTATCCCGGGCAGGAGAACGGCGACGCCATCGCCTCGCTGCTGTTCGGCGACGTCAACCCGTCCGGCAAACTGCCGGTGACCTTCCCGCGCAGCCTCGCCGACGTGCCGGCGTCCACGGTCCAGCAGTTCCCCGGGGCCAACGACCGCATCGAGTACTCCGAGGGGATGAACGTCGGCTACCGCTGGTACGACTCGCACAACATCACGCCGCTGTTCCCGTTCGGCTTCGGCCTGTCCTACACCACCTTCGGCTTCTCCAACCTGACGATCTCCGCGCAGGCCAACGGATCCGCCACCGTGAAGGCCACCGTCACCAACACCGGCAGCCGGGCCGGGGCCGAGGTGCCGCAGCTCTACATCGGACAACCCGCCGCCAACGGCGAGCCCCCGCACCAGCTCAAGGGCTACCAGAAGATCACCCTGTCGCCCGGGCAGAGCCAGACCGTGACGTTCACCCTGACGCCCCGGGACCTCGCCCACTGGAACGGCGCCGCCTGGACCACCAACGCGGGCGCCTACGGCGTCTTCGTCGGCGACTCCTCCCGGAGCCTGCCCCTGACCGGCACGATCACCGTCACCACCGCCAGTTGACCCGCTGAACCCGGCTCGACACCCCCTGCCGTCGAGCCCCCACCCCGGCGAGTCCCGCCCACAGTCACACCGAACTGGTGAAACGGATTCAGCAGTTCGGTGTGACGCTAAGCGGGACTCGCCGGGGTCAGGCGGATTCCCTTATCACCAAAGAAGTCGGGACCACATGCGGCTCCTCGGGCAGGGGGACGCCGTCCAGGAGGTTGTCCAGGAGCATGGTGGCGGCGGCTTCGCCCATCTCGCGGGAGGGCTGGCGGACGGTGGTCAGCGCGGGCACGGCGTGGGTGGCCAGCGCGATGTCGTCGAAGCCGATCACGGCGACGTCGTCGGGGACGGAGCGACCGGCCTCGCGCAGGGCGTCCAGGGCGCCGATGGCCATCATGTCGTTCTGGGCGAACACGGCGTCGAACTCGACGCCGGTGCGCAGCAGCTCCCGAACGGCGGTCAGGCCGCTCTCGGGGGTGAAGTCGCCCTCCACGAGGACCTTCTCCACCAGCACGTCGCGGAAGCCCTGCACGCGTTCGACGGTGCAGCCGAACTCGGCCGGCCCGGTGATCATGACGACGCGGTCGCGGCCGGTGGCGGCCAGGTGCCGCGCGGCGGAGGCGGCGCCGGCGCGGTTGCTGGTGGCGACCGAGGGGAAGCCGCGGTGGTGGCCGCGGTCGTCGATCATCACGACCGGCAGCCCGGACTCGTGCAGGGTCTCGATGTAGCTGAGCGCCTCGGGCGGCTCGACCAGCAGCAGCCCGTCGAACGCCTTGGCCGACACGTGCCGGGCGAACTGGGCCATGGAGTCGGCGCCGCGGTTGACGGTGTTCAGCAGCAGCCCGTAGCCCTTGGCCTCCAGCACGTCGGCCACGCCCTGGAGCACGTCGCCCATCCACGGCCAGGTCAGCCCGGGCACCAGCATGCCGACGGTGTTGGTGCGCCCCTTGGCCAGCCCGACCGCGCCGGCGCTGGGGATGTAGCCGGTGGCGGCGATCACCTCGCGGACCCGGATCGCGGTCGCCGCGTCCACATCCGACTTGTTGTTCAGCACCCGCGACACGGTCGTCTTGCTCACCCGTGCCCGCCGGGCGACCTCGGCGATCGTGACCCGCATGGCTGTCACGGTACCCGGCCGGGCATGCCCTGTCGTCATGTGTCGACCACGGCGGTTGACAGTGTCTGCTCGGCACTTAGTATGGGCAATGAACTAACTAAGGAGGCGTTGTGACGGCGCAACCCACGAAGGCGGACCGGTTCAGCTTCGGCCTGTGGACGGTCGGCTGGCGCGCCAACGATCCCTTCGGCGAGCCGACCCGGCCGGCGCTGGACCCCGTCGAGTCGGTGCACCGGCTGGCCGAGCTGGGCGCGTGGGGCGTGTCCTTCCATGACGACGACCTGATCCCGTTCGGCTCCGACGACGCCGCCCGCGAGGACCGGATCACCCGCTTCCGCAAGGCGTTGGACGAGACCGGCCTCGTGGTGCCGATGGCGACCACGAACCTGTTCACCCACCCCGTGTTCAAGGACGGCGGCTTCACCAGCAACGACCGCGGCGTCCGAAGGTTCGCGCTACGGAAGGTGTTGCGCAACCTCGATCTCGCGGCGGAGCTCGGTGCCTCGACCTACGTGCTGTGGGGCGGCCGCGAGGGCTCGGAGACCGACGCCGCCAAGGACGTCCGCGCGGCGCTGGACCGCTACCGCGAGGGCATGAACGTCCTGACGCAGTACGTGATCGACCAGGGTTACGACATTCGCTTCGCCATCGAGCCCAAGCCGAACGAGCCTCGCGGCGACATCCTGCTGCCCACGATCGGCCACGCCCTGGGCTTCATCTCCACGCTGGAGCACTCCGAGCTCGTCGGCCTCAACCCCGAGGTCGGCCACGAGCAGATGGCCAACCTCAACTTCGTGCACGGCATCGCGCAGGCCCTGTGGCAGGACAAGCTGTTCCACATCGACCTGAACGGCCAGAAGGGGCCGAGGTTCGACCAGGACCTGATCTTCGGCCACGGGGACCTGCTGTCCGCCTTCTTCCTCGTCGACCTGCTGGAGAACGGCGGCTACGACGGCCCGCGGCACTTCGACTACAAGCCGTTGCGCACCGAGGACATCACCGGCGTCTGGGCCAGCGCCGCCGCCAACATGCGGACCTACCTGCTGCTCAAGGAGCGGGCGGCGGCCTTCCGTGCCGACCCGGCGGTGCAGGACGCGTTGGCCACGGCCAAGGTTGCCGAGCTGTCCGAGCCGACGCTGGCCCCCGGCGAGACGGTGGCGCAGTTGCGCGCCGCTGACACGGACTTCGACCCCGACGCCGTGGGCGCTCGCGGTTACGGCTTCGTCGAGTTGGAGCAGCTGGCCGTCGAGCACGCGTTGGGGGCTCGCTGACATGACGCTTGTCGCCGGGATCGACTCGTCCACCCAGTCCTGCAAGGTGGTTGTGCGGGACGCGGACACCGGGGCGCTGGTCCGCGAGGGCCGCGCCACGCATCCGGCCGGCACCGAGGTCGATCCGGCGGCGTGGGATCGCGCGCTGGGGGAGGCGATCACGGCCGCCGGCGGCCTCGACGACGTCGCCGCGCTGGCCGTGGGCGCCCAGCAGCACGGCATGGTGTGCCTCGACGACGCCGGCGGTGTCGTCCGGCCCGCGTTGCTGTGGAACGACACCAGGTCGGCAGCCGCCGCGGCCGATCTGGTGTCCGAACTCGGCGGTCCGCGGGCGTGGGTGAAGGCGGTCGGCAGCGTCCCGGTCGCCTCGTTCACGATCACCAAGCTGCGTTGGCTGGCCGAGCACGAGCCGGCCAACGCGGACCGCACCGCCACCGTGTGCCTGCCGCACGACTGGTTGACGCAGCGGCTGACCGGCGGCGAGCTGCACACCGATCGCAGTGATGCCAGCGGAACCGGCTACTGGTCGCCGTCGGACGGCGCGTACCGCGAGGATCTGCTGGCCATGGCGTTCGGCCGCCGGCTCGCGCTGCCGCGCGTGCTCGAGCCGGCGGCGGCCGCCGGTCACACCCCGTCCGGGGCGCTGGTCGCCGCCGGGGCCGGCGACAACGCGGCCGCAGCCCTTGGTGTGCAAGCGGAACCGGGCGATGTCGTGGTGTCGATCGGCACCTCCGGCACCGCGTTCGCGTCCAGCGTCATCCCGGCCGGCAGCGCGGTGGTGAACGGATTCGCCGACGCGCAGGGCCGTTTCCTGCCCCTGGTCTGCACTTTGAACGCCGCCCGCGTGCTCGATGCCACCGCCCGGATGTTGCGGGTCGGCGTCGACGAGCTCTCGGAGCTGGCCCTGGCCGCGCCGCCGGGGGCCGACGGCCTCGTGCTCGTGCCGTATCTGGAGGGAGAGCGCACCCCCAACCGTCCCGACGCCTCCGGCAGCCTGCACGGCCTTCGGCTGGACACCGCCACCTCCGCGCACCTGGCGCGGGCCGCGGTCGAAGGGCTGCTGTGCAGTCTCGCAGATGCCGTGGATGCCTTGGTGGAGCTGGGAATTCCGTCCAGACGGGTGTTGCTGGTTGGCGGCGGGGCCAGATCCGAGGCGGTCCGTCGGATCGCGCCCACGGTTTTCGGTTGCCCCGTAGTGGTTCCCGAGCCGAGCGAATTCGTCGCCGACGGCGCCGCCAGACAGGCCGCATGGGCGTTGCACGGGGCAGTGGACCCTCCACAGTGGAGCGCGCTCACTTCCCGGGGCTACCAGGCCGATCCGGCGCCGTCGGTGCGCGAGCGGTACGCGCACGCCCGTGAGCTGGTGCTCGACCGTCCATCGTAGACTCCTTGACTCCCTTGTCCGACAAGCTCTACGCTGCCGGCGATGGCGAGGTCCTTGCCGCCACAAGGTCTTCTTGTCAACGATGACAAGGAGTATTCGACATGGGAGTCTCTCGACGCACGTTCCTCGCGTCGGCGCTGGCCGCCGGCGCGCTCGGACCGGCCGCGTTATCCACCGCGTCCGCCAGCCCGATGGCCAGCGGACCCGGCGACGTGGTCGGCAAGATCACCGTCGGTTACCAGGGCTGGTACGCCTGCATCGGCGACGGCGCGCCGATCAACACCTGGTGGCACTGGAGCCAGAACGCCGGCCAGGCCCCGTCGCCGACGAACAACAACAACATCAAGGCCTGGCCGGACATGCGGGAGTTCACCAAGGGCTACCACACGGCCTACAACAACCTCAACAACGGCCAGCCGGCCAACCTGTTCTCCTCCTACGACCAGCAGACCGTGGACATGCACTTCGGGTGGATGAGCTCATACGGCTGCGACACCGCCGCCCTGCAACGCTTCAATCCCAACGGAAGCGAGGGCCCGACCCGCGACGCGATCACCGCCAAGGTCCGCACCGCCGCCGAGACCCACGGCGTGAAGTTCTACATCATGTACGACGCCACCGGGTGGACGAACATGCAGTCGGAGATGAAGGCCGACTGGACCAACAAGATGCGCGCCTACACCTCATCGCCGGCGTACGCCAAGCAGAACGGCAAACCGGTGGTGGGCATCTGGGGCTTCGGCTTCAGCGACGGCAACCACCCGTGGAGCGCCGCCGTCTGCCTCGACGTGATCAACTGGTTCAAGGGCCAGGGCTGCTACGTCATGGGCGGTGTGCCCAGGGAATGGCGCGTCGGCGGGGCCGGCACCCGCACCGGCTTCATCGACACCTACCACGCCTTCAACATGATCTCCCCGTGGATGGTCGGCGCGATCAGCAACGCCGCCGGCTCCGACAACATCTACACCACCATCAACGTCGGCGACCAGGCCGACTGCAACAGCCATGGCATCGACTACCAGCCCTGCGTGCTGCCCGGCGACGTCTCCGGCCGGCAACGGGCCCACGGCGACTTCATGTGGCGGCAGTTCTACAACATGGTTCGTGTCGGGGCGCAGGGCATCTACATCTCCATGTTCGACGAGTTCACCGAGGGCAACCAGATCGCCAAGACCGCCCCCGACTCCTCCTGGGTGCCGGCCGGCTCGGGGCTGCTGGCCCTGGACGAGGACGGCACCAAGTGCTCGTCGGACTACTACCTGCGCCTGACCGCCGACGGCGGCCGCATGCTCAAGAAGCAGATCGCCCTCACCCCCACCCGCCCCACCAGCCCCGCCTAGTCCCCGCTCCGAATGCCAGGAAAGGCCCGATACTGGCGCAGTGAAAGGGCCTTTCCCGGCGTTGGGCGACAGGAAACGAGCGTTGATGTTGAGGGTGGGGTGGGGGAGCGAAGGTGGCCTGCGGCCTTCGCTTCCTACACGCCCAGCGCGGCGCAGATCCGGTCCACGTCCGCCGAAGTGGTGCGCCAGTTGCTGAAGGCGGCGCGGATGGCGGGGACACCCCGATAGACGGTCGGAGTCAGGAACGCCTCGCCGCTGCGGGTCAGGTCGTCGAGCACGTCGGCGACCTGGCCCGCGGCCGGGGCGAAGCAGACGACGTTCAGCCGCACCGGGGCCAGCAGCGTCCAGGCCGGGCTCGCGGCCAGCCGTGCGCCCATTTCCCTGGCACAGGCGATGTTGCGCTCGACGATCTCCCGGTAGCCGGCGCGACCGTAGGCCGCCAGGGCGAACCAGGCCGGCAGGGCGCGGAGCCGGCGGGAGGTCTCGGGCGTGAGGTGCATGGGATCGGGATTGTCGCCGGGCAGGCCGAGATAGGGCGACTGGTTCTCGAACACCCGCACCTGAAGGTCCCGGCGGCGGGTGAACTGCACTGCCGAGTCGTACGGCACGTTGAGCCACTTGTGCAGGTCGACGCAGACGGAGTCGGCCTCGGCCCAGCCGTCCAGCAGATCCGCGTAGTCCGGGGACACGGCCGCGAATCCGCCGAACGCCGCGTCGACGTGCAGCCAGAACTGGTACCGGGACTTCAAGGACGCGATGGCCCGGATGTCGTCGAAGTCGACTGTGTTCACGGTGCCGGCGTTGGCGACCACGATCGCCGGCCCGGCCGCCAGTTCCCGTTCCAGGGCAGGGAGATCGACGGCCTCGCGGCCGGAGAGGGTAGCGACCGGAACCAGGTTCCTGCGGCCGATTCCCAGTATTGACAGGGACTTTCCGATACTGGAGTGCGGGGTCCCGGACAGCACCCGGATCGGCTCGGCCAGGCCCTGATCGGTCACGCGGACGCCGCGCAGCTCGCCGAGCCACTCCCGTCCGACCGCCAACCCGACGAGATTGGACATGGTCGCCCCGGTGACGAAGGCGCCGGGCAGGTCCAGGCCGAACAGTTCTCCCAGCCAGGCCACGGCTTCCCGCTCCAGCGCCACTGCCGACGAGCCGACCGCGCCGTGGGCGTTCTGGTCCAAAGTGGACGTCAGCCAGTCACCGGCCAGCGCCGCCGGGGTGGCGCCGCCGGTGACGAAGCCGAGGTAGCGCGGCCCGGCGCTGCCGGAGAAGCCGGGCTCCCACCGTGCCGCGAAGGCGGCCATGGCTGCACGCAGGCCGTCGCCGGAAGCGGGCAGCGCAACGGCCTTGCCGCTGGCCCCTGGCACCGCGGCCGGGCGGTCGTCGAGGCCGGCGAGGATGCGGGTCGCGTAGGCCCGCGTCTCGTCGAGCAAACCGGGCAGCTCGGCCAGATCCTCGGCCAATTTCGGGAACATACGGCCAGACTAGGGGCGGACGGCCAGCATGGGCAGCAGCACCTCGTCCACGATCGATCGCACGTCCGCCGGCGACACGGTGTCCTTCTCCAGCGACTCGGCCAGCACCAGCCGCGGCCCGACGGCCGTCACCCGGGGCGTGAGGCAGCGGGGATCGGCCTCGCCGCGATCGACGGCGGCCCGCAGCACGTCCATGATCCGAAGTCGCTGCGGGTGCAGGACAAGCCGCTGTACCTGCTCGTACAGGTCGGGATGCTGGCAACGCTGGGTCAGCAGCGGGCGCAGGGCCCGGCCGCGAGTCTCGTCCAGCACGCCGGCGAACTCGCCGAGCACGGCGATCAGATCGCCCCGCAGCGACCCGGTGTTCGGCGCGACCGGGTCGCCGAAGCCGGTGGACGGGTCGGCGAGGGCGGCCAGCACCAGGGCCTCGGGGCTGTGCCAGCGCCGGTAGAGCGCCGACTTGCCGGTGCCGGCCAGCGGCGCGATCTTGTCGAAGGTCAGCTCGGCCACGCTGGTCCGGGCCAGCTCGGCCAGGGTGGCCGCGAAGATGGCCTGGCACAGGACCTCGCCGCGGCGGCGGGTGGCCCTGGGGGCGGGCTCGGAGCTGGTGACCACCGGTTGGTTATAGCGCACCCGCCGGGCCGGGTGTAGCGTTAAGGGACAGATCTGTTCCTTATGGAGGCGATCGATCGTGCGCACCGCACTCACCAACGTCCGGGTCTTCGACGGCCAGCAGCTCACCGACCCGACCACCGTGGTCGTCGACGGCCCGGTCATCGGCGACAACGCCGACGGCGCGCGGGAAGTGGACGCCGCCGGCGCGACGCTGCTGCCCGGCCTGATCGACGCCCACGTCCACCTGTCCGGGCCGGAATCCCTGGACGCCCTGGCCCGCTGGGGCGTGACCACCGCCTTCGACATGGCCTTCTGGCCGGTCGAGCGGGTCAAGGCCACCCGCGAGCACACCGGCGGCGCCGACTTCCGCAGCGCCGGCCTGCCGGCGATCGGCCCCGACGGCATGCACGCCAAGGTCATCAAGATCCCGGCCGATGCGATCGTCCTGACCCCGGCCGACGCGCGCCGGCACGTCGAGCTCCGCGTGGCCGAGGGCGTCGACCACATCAAGGGCATCGCCGAGGCCCCCGGCGACGGCGGCCCCAGCCAGGAGACCCTGACCGCGCTGGTCGACGCCGCCCATGAGCACGGCCTGAAGGTCGTCATGCACGCCGCCAGCGTCGGCGCGTACACCCTCGCCGTGGCCACCAAGGCGGACTTCATCACCCACGTGCCCGTCGACGGCGTGATCAAGCCCGACGATGTCGCCGCCATGCGGGCCAACGGCCAGATCGACATCCCGACGCTGGCCATCTTCGAGGCCGGCGGCGGCGCCACGGACAACCTGTTCGCCAGCGTCGCCGCCCTGCGCGAGGCCGGTGTCGAGATCGTCCCCGGCACCGACGCGCACTCCACCCCCGCCATCCAGATCCACAACCCGCACGGCCAGAGCCTGCACCGCGAGTTCGAGCTGCTGGCCCTGGCCGGCCTCAGCCCGGTCGAGATCCTGCGCTCGGCCACCGAGGTGTCGGCCCGCGCCTTCGGCCTGACCGACCGGGGCCGGATCGCCCCCGGCCTGCGGGCCGATCTCCTGCTGGTGGACGGAGATCCGACCACGGACATCAGCGCCACCCGCAACATCAAGGCCGTCTGGTGCGCCGGCAACCCCATCGCCCTTCCCGCTACGTGAATGGCTCAGGTGGCTCCTGAACGCAAGTGAGCCACTCACGTGCGGAAGTGGCGGGGGCGTCAGGGCGGGCTGAAGGCGTCGGCGCTGGTCAGGGGCTGGATCGGGGCGTACGCGCTGACCGCGTGGAAGTCCGCGATCTGATCGAACGGGCACGTTCTCCCGTCCGGGGTGAACCGCCGCCGGGGGCCGTCCGTGTAACTCGCGAACGGCTTCCGGAACGGCCGGAACCGCTTGTCCCGCCTGGAGAATCCCGATGATCCGCAAGACTGTCGCGTCGGCGGCCGCCCTCGTCGCCGCCGGGGCGCCTGTTCACCGGCGCCGGC
This sequence comes from Kutzneria sp. NPDC052558, assembly GCF_044547355.1. Taxonomy (NCBI): domain Bacteria; kingdom Bacillati; phylum Actinomycetota; class Actinomycetes; order Pseudonocardiales; family Pseudonocardiaceae; genus Kutzneria; species Kutzneria sp. NPDC052558. Next base: position 75,816 of record NZ_JBIUAG010000021.1, on the reverse strand, counting down.
TGCACGGCCGCTCGATCGTCATCGACGGCGACGTGCGGGGCCTGGGCACGCCCGGCTTCGACAAGCTGACCGCCTCGGTCCGGCTGGGCTGATCACTCTACAGAGGACGGTCGACCGATGAACTCCAAGGTAGCTGTGGTTGTGCTGGCCGCCGTCGCGGTGCTGGTGTCCGGGTGCGCCCGGGAGGTCGCGGGCTCGGCCGCGGTCGACCGGCCGGACCCGAACCAGGTCGCCGGTCTGGCCGTGACCACCGGCGACAGCGGTCCGCGGCCGGGCGTCGCCGACGCCGGCCTGCCGGTCGCCAACTCCGACGGCAGCGCCGTCGACCGGCTGGCCGCCAACGCCGTCGCCGACGTGCAGGCCTTCTGGCAGAAGGAACTTCCGGCCGACTTCGGCAAGGACTTCACCCCGGTCCGGCAGCTCACCTCCTACGACTCGACCGGGCAGCCGCTCCGGCTCTGCGGCTCCAGCAGCGCCGGCCTGGTCAACGCCTTCTACTGTCAGCAGGACGACTCCGTGTCCTGGGATCGGGGCCAGCTTCTGCCGCAGCTCAACGATTCCTTCGGCCCGATGGCCGTGGTCGCGGTGCTGGCCCACGAACTCGGCCACGCCGTGCAGTTCCGGCTCGGCAGCGTCAACCAGGCCACGCCGACGATCGTCAAGGAGCAGCAGGCCGACTGCTACGCCGGCGCCTTCTTCCGGTCGGTGGCCGAGGGACAGGCCCCGCACTTCCAGCTGTCCACCGGCCCCGGCCTGAACCAGATCATGGCCACCCTGTTCTTCATCCGCGACACCGCCGGGGCCAGCGCGCAGTCCGCCAGCGCGCACGGCAACGCCTTCGACCGGGTGACCGCCTTCCAGCTCGGCTTCGCCGACGGGGCCAGGCGCTGTGCCCGCATCGACGTGGCCGAGGTGCGGAGCCGGATCACCGAGCAGCAGTTCAACCCGAACGACCAGGATCAGGGCCTGGGCAAGGGAAATCTCCGGGTCAACGACCAGAGTGCGCTGCGGGATCTGCAAACCACGCTCAAGGCCGTGTTCCCGCAGGGGCAGCTGGTCGCCGGCCAACAGTCCTGTTCGGACGCCAAGGCGACCTCGCCGGCGTCGTACTGCCCCGGCACCGACAAGATCTCACTCGACCTGACCAACCTGGTCCGGATCGGCACGCCGCCCCAGAAGGGGGCCAAGGGAGGCATCGGTGACTTCGCCGCGTTCGCCGAGATCGCGTCGCGCTTCGCACTCGCCTACGAACACGGGACCGGCCATGCCCTCGACGGTCCGTCGACCGGCCAGCTCACGGCGTGCCTGACCGGCATGTGGGCCGGCACGATCACCCCCGAGCGCCAGGGCGCGCTGCAACTGTCGCCCGGCGACCTCGACGAGGCCGTGGCCGAGATGCTGGCCGGGTCCAGCCTGATCGCCGCCGACGTGAACGGCCGCTCGGTGCCGTCCGGTTTCGCCCGGGTCGAGGCGTTCCGCGACGGCTTCACCTCGACCGGCCTGGCCATCTGCACCAGCAAGTACAGCGGCTGAGTCCTACGCTCGGGCCATGGACACCACGCAGCTGGAGCAGATCAGGACCGGCCGGGGATTCTTCGCGGCGCTGGACCAGAGCGGCGGCAGCACGCCCAAGGCGCTGGCCGAGTACGGCGTCGGGGCCGACCGCTACGGCTCCGACGCCGAGATGTTCGACCTCGTGCACGCCATGCGGACCCGGCTGATCACCAACCCGTCGTTCGACGGCTCGCGGGTGCTGGCGGCGATCCTGTTCGAGCAGACCATGGAACGGGAGATCGAGGGCGTGCCCACCGCCCGGTTCCTGTGGCAGCGCAAGAGCATTGTGCCGATCCTCAAGGTCGACAAGGGGCTGGCCGACGAGGCCGACGGCGTGCGGCTGATGAAGCCGATCGACACCCTCGACGACCTGCTGGCCCGGGCCCGGGCGCACGGCGTCTTCGGCACCAAGATGCGATCGGTGATCAACTCGGCTGACCCGGCCGGCATCGGCGCCATCGTGGACCAGCAGTTCGAGTACGGCGACCGGATCAGGGCCGCCGGCCTGGTGCCGATCCTCGAACCCGAGGTGACGATCACCAGCCCGGACCGGGAGAGGTCCGAGGCCCTGCTGCTCGACGCCGTCGCCGCGCGGCTCGACGCGCTCCCCGCGGACGCCCTGGTCATGCTCAAGATCAGCATCCCGACCCGCCCCGGCCTGTACGGCGAGCTGGCCGCCGATCCCCGGATGCTGCGGGTCGTGGCCCTGTCCGGCGGCTACAGCCGCGACGAGGCGTGCGAGCGGCTGGCCAAGGACCCGACCCTGATCGCCAGCTTCTCCCGGGCCCTGCTGGAAGGGCTGACCGAGCAGCAGTCGGACGAGGCTTTCACGGCACGGCTGGAGGCGTCGATCGAGCAGATCTACCAGGCCTCAACGCACTAGCGCGGCCAGCGCCTTCTTGTCCGGCTTGCCGTTGGCGGTCAGCGGCGCCTCGGCCAGCTCGGTGATGGTGGCCGGCACGCAGTTGGCGCCGAGCAGGTCGCGCACCGAATCCCGCAAACGTTGCGGATCGGGCGCCCTGTCCGAGGCCCGGGTGACGAAGGCGTGCACGGCCTCGCCGGTGCGCGGGTCGGGCAGCCCGATCACGTAGGCCTGCCCGACGGCCTCGTCCCGGACCAGGGCGTCCTCGATGGCGCTGGCGTAGTAGGTCTGGGCGTTGACGATGATCACGTCCCTTGTCCGCCCACGCAGGTGGAGCAGGCCACGCTCGTCGAAGCTGGCCAGGTCCTGGGTGCGCAGCCAGCCGTCGGCCAGCACCTCGGCGGTCAGCTCGGGCTGGTCGAGGTAGCCGGACATCATGAACGGGCTGCGCACGAACATCTCGCCGACCTGCCCGGTCGGCACCTCGCGGCCGTCCGGGTCGCGCAGGCTGATCTCCACGTCCGGGTGCGGCCGCCCGACCGAGTCCATGGCCCGCTCGTCGACGGCGTCGCCCGGGGACAGCAGCGAGACCATGCCGATCTCGGTCTGCCCGTAGTCGTTGAACACAACCGGCCCGAGCTGCTCCTGAACCCGCGCGTACAGTTGCGCGCTCACCGGCGAGCCGGAGATGGTCAGCGCCCGCAGGCTGCGCACGTCGAGGTTCTCGGCTTCGAGCACGTCGAGCAGATGGTGCGCGCGGGGCACGGTCAGCATGGCGGCGGTGATCCGGTGCGTCTCGAACACGTGCGGGATCCGGCTCCCGTCGGCGATCACCACGGTGCCGCCGGCCAGCAGGCAGCGCGTGGTGTAGTGCATCATCACGGCGCTGGCCAGCGTGCCGTGCAACAGGAAGCGGCTGGCTCCGGCGATCAGCGCGCCCATCCCCGGCGTCCAGGTCGACGGCTGCCAGGGCCAGCGGGCCGCGAGCGCCCGGTAGGTGTAGACGATTCCCTTGGGCCGCCCGGTGCTGCCGCTGGTGTAGACCACGGTGGCGATGTCGTCCGGGTCGGCCGTGGCCGTCAGCTCGGCCGGCTCGTGTTCCTGGAGCCAGGCCAACATGTCGTCGTCCACCACGAGGTCCACGCCGCCGGCCAGGATGTGCTCCCGCTGCTCGGGCGGCAGTCCCGGCACCACCCCGATCACCCGGCACCCCAACGCGAATCCGGCCAGATAGCCGGCGAACGCCTGCGGCGTCAGGGAAACCTCCAGGGCGACGGTCTTCGCCCCGGTCGTCCGCAGCCCGCCCGCGATCCGCGCGGCCATCGAGGCCAGCTCCCGCCGCGTGACCCTCCGGTCCTCGTGCTCGAACGCAACAGCGTCCGCATTGGTGGCGAGCTCGTCCAGCAGCACCTGGGGGAACACCATTGGCTCATCCTGGCCCAGCCCGGACGCCGCCGGCCCGCGCTCTGACCCACCTCTGAGCAATACTGGTCCGGATGGACGTCGACCTGCGCAAGCTTCGCTACTTCGTCGCCGTCGCCGAGGAGCTGCACTTCGGGCGGGCGGCGGAGCGGCTGCACATCGCCCAGCCGGTGCTGTCGCGGCAGATCCGGGCCCTGGAGGACGAGCTGAAGGTGCGGCTGTTCGCCCGGGACCGCAGGCACACCGAGCTGACGGCCGCCGGCGAGCAGTTGCTGGCCGACGCCCGGCCGCTGCTGGCGGGCGCGCAGGCGTTGCGGCTGCGGGTCGGCCGGGCCGCGCGGGGGCAGCACTCGTTCACGGTGGGCTTCATGCCGGGCCTGATCGTCACGGGCGCGGTGCGGGCCCTGTCCGACCGGCATCCCGAGCTGACCGTGAACGTGGTCCGGACCAGCTGGAACGACCAGGTCGAGGTGGTGCGCGACGGCCGTGTCGACGTCTCCTACATCCGGCTGCCGGTCGACCAGTCCGGGCTGACGGTGCGGCCGCTGCTGTCCGAGCCGCGGGTGGCGGTGCTGCCGGCCGACCACCGCCTGGCCGGCAAGGAGTCCGTCGCCGTCGCCGATCTGGCCGACGAGCACCTGCTCCAGGACCCGGACGCGGTGCCGGAGTGGCGGGACATCGCCACCGAGCTGCGGGACGGCACGAGGGCCGCCATGGTTGCGTTCCACGCCGTCGAGGAGAAGCTGGAGCACGTGGCCACCGGGCGGGGCATCACGGTGCTGCCGCTGTCCACCGCCACCTTCTACACGCGGCCCGACATCGTGCACGTGCCGGTGCGGGACATTCCGCCCAACCAGGTCTGCCTGGCCTGGGACGCCGGCCGCCGCAGCCGCCTGATCACCGAGTTCGCGGCGATCGCCGAGTCGGGCTGAGTCCGGCGGCTAGGCGGTGCCGACGACCGCGCCGCCGATGGCCAGCTCGGTGGCCGGGTCGCAGCCGATGAGCTCCTCGACGAGCTCGTCCCGGATGCTGGTGGTGAAGGCGGTCCGCAGCCCCAGCCCGGTGGCGGCCAGCGACAGGGCGTGGTTGCGGTGCCCGGCGTCCAGTTGCAGGGTGCGGTAGCCGCGCGGCGAGTCGTGCCGCCACAGGACGCTGGTGTAGAAGACGACCAGCCCGGCGTCGGCGGCCCAGATCTGGTCGCCGCAGGCCGCGACCAGATCGCCGGCGCTGACCGGGTCGCCGACCATGGCCAGCTCGTGGGCGCCGCCGTCGTAGTGGTAGACGCCGGGCTTGAGGCCCTCGACGTTCTGAACGACCGGGTACAGCTCGGTGGCGTGCTCCGTGGTGACCTGGAGCAACGCCCCGAGCGAGGCCAGCGGCACCGGATCGGGGCCGAACTCCCGGTGGTGCCGGTTCTGCCGCAGCACGTCGAGCAGATCCCGGTGCCGCCACTGGGCCTGCTCGGCCGATGGCAGCGCGATCCGTTCCGTGTCACGGAAAGTGTCGACCGGCTTGCGCCCCTCCGCCGCCCCGACCGGGAAACGGCTGCCGCGGGTGGTCCGGGTCGCGAAGTGGTAGGCCCGGGCGATCGGCCCCCACCGGCCCCAGGCGTGCAGCACGGCCCGCTCCTGGGCGTCCCGCTGCGAGCCCTCGGCCACCAGGACGTCGTTGGCCAGCAGCGCGGTCAGGATGGGCCGGTGCCGCTCCGGCACCGAGTCCCGGTCCCGCCAGCGCAGGAACCAGCGCATCACCACGTCGGCCTCGTCGCCCAGCACGAACTGCCGCTGGTCCAGGTAGTCCTCCCAGACGACCTGGCCATCGGCCACAAACGCCGCGCCGCACGCGGAGACCCGCAGCCGCATCAGGTCACGGCGCCGATGTCCACAAGCTTGTCCACAGCCGTCAGGTTATCGTCGCCTAACCGGGTCGGCGGACACCGGGACCGCCCTCGGCGGGATCAGCTGCCCGTTCGGCCGTAGGCGCGGGCCTGAATCCGGTACAGCCGCGCGTATCGGCCGTCGGCGGCCATCAGCTCGGCGTGCGACCCGCACTCGGCCAGCCGGCTGCCGTCCAGCACGAGAATCAGGTCGGCCATCCGCACCGTGGCCAGTCGATGCGACACCAGAACCGTGATCCCGGGCCCCTTCGCCCGGGCGTAGCGGTCGAACAGCGCGTCCTCGGTGGCGGCGTCGAGGGCCGAGGTCGGCTCGTCCAGCGCCAGCAGCAGCGGATCGTCGCGCATGAAGCCCCGGGCCAGGGCGACCCGCTGCCACTGGCCGTGCGAGAGATCGACGCCGTTCTCCCAGGTCACGCCCAGTTGGGTGGACAGCGCCACCGGCAGGCCGCCGGCCCGGGCCACGGCGGCGTCAAGTGCGACAGGATCGTTGATCCGCGGCAGGTCTCCGACGCCGATCGACTCGGCCGCGGCGTATTCGAACGGGAAGAAGTCCTGGAACGACCCGGAGACCCGCTCCCGCCACCGCGCCGGGTCGATCGCCGCCAAGTCCGTGCCGTCGACCAGGATCCGGCCGGCGGTGGGGGAGTAGAGCCGGCACAGCAGCTTGACCAGGGTGGACTTGCCGGCCCCGTTCTCGCCGACGACCGCGACGGTCGAGCCGGCCGGCAGCGTGACGCTGACGTCGTCGAGCACGTTCTTGGTGGTGCCGGGATAGCGGAAGGCGAGGTGCTCCAAGCGGATTCCGGTGTCGAGACGGTCGGGCGGCGCGAGGGTGGCGGCGTCGCGCTGGGCGGCGGCGTAGTCCTCCAACCAGGCCAGCCGGCGCGAGACGTCCAGCCAGATGACCCGGAAGAAGTGCGTCTTCTGCACGGTGTTGGCCACGTACTGGGCGAGCCGGCCGCCGGCGGCCAGCACCAGCAGCAGCGTCGTCGGCTGGCGCACGACGGAGGCGATCACCACCAGGTAGGCCGCGCCGAACAGGGCGTGCGCGGCGGCCTGCCACCAGGCCGTGCCCCAGCGCGCCCGGGACAGCCGCCGGTGCCGTCGCCGCCACTCCTGCCGGCGCAGGTCCTTGATCTTGCCCTGCACGCCGAAGACGCGGATCTCCTTGGCCGGCCCGGGAGTCGTGCCGAGCTCGAACAGGTGCTTGGCCAGCCGGTCGTGCTGCGCCCCGGCCTCCTCGGCCCGCCGTTCCGCGTCGGCCCGCCAGGTCGACACCAGCACCGTCGGGACCGCGACCACACCGAGCAGGCCGAACCACGGGTTCACCGCCATCAGCAGGGCCACCGTGATCACCAGCCGGACCAGGGCTCCCAGCGTGGTGAACAGTTGCTGGTAGAGCTCGCTCAACGCGTCGGCGTGGTCGCGCAGCACCGAGATCCGGTCCATCACGTCCGGCCGCTCGTGGTGCTCCAGCGTGGTTATGGTCGACTGTATACGGGCGACATGCTGCTCGACGACAATCGCCGCCCGATCGGCGAACCGCCGGTTGGCGCGGTCGCTGACCGTCGCCAGCAGCCACCCGCCGACCGCCAACCCGGCCAGACCACCCAGCGCCACTGCCGGATTCGAGCCCAGCAGCGAGAACGCCAGCGCCAGCAAGGCATCCGGCACCGCCGCCGCCACGGTCGTCACGAAGGCCACGGCGATCAGCAGCGGCCCGGCGCGGTAGCCGAGCTTGAGGGACCGCAGCAGGGAGGGGAACCAGCCGGGCAGCTCAGTCATGGTCGTACCTCGCCGCCTGGAGGTCGAACATCGTGCGGTACTTGCCGTTCGCGGCCATCAGCTCGTCGTGGCTGCCCAGCTCGGCCACCTTTCCGTCGTCCAGCACACAGATCCGGTCGGCCTGGCGGACCGTGCCGAACCGGTGCGACACCAGGATCGTGGTGCAGCCCCGGGTTTCCCGCAGGAACCGGGTGAAGGCCTCGGTCTCGCCCCGGACGTCCAGCTGCGCGGTCGGCTCGTCCAGCACGACGATGCCGGCCCCCTGGCGGGTGGCGCACAGCGCCCGGGCCAGCGCGATCCGCTGCCACTGGCCGCCGGACAGGTCCGTGCCGCCGTCGTATCCCTTGGCCAGCACGGTGTCCAGGTCGGTGAACTCCGCGCCGGTGGCCTTCAGGGCCAGGGTTATGTCCTCTGTGGACGCCCCGTTGGGGGCGACGTTCTCGCGCAGCGGCAACTGGTAGCGGATGAAGTCCTGGAACACCGCCGTCACGTTCGACCGCCAGTCCTCGATGTCCAGGTCCCTCAGGTCGACGCCGTCGGCCTCGACCGTGCCGTGCGTGGGGTCGTAGAGGCGGCAGATCAGCTTGACCAGAGTGGTCTTGCCGGCCCCGTTCAGACCGACCACGGCCAGCGAGGCGCCGGCCGGGATGGTGAGGTCCAGGCCGTCCAGCACCGGCCGGTCGGCGTTGGGGTAGCTGAAGCTCACGTTGCGCAACCGCAGGTCGGTGCCGGTGGTCCGGCGCTCGCCGGCGGGCAGGCCGCCGGCCCGCGCCATCGTCGCCTCCAGCCGGCCCGCCGCCCGTACGGCCTCGATCGCCGGCGGCAGCGCCCAGTTCAGGCCGCCGAAGGCGATCGTCGCGGTGCCGATCGCCGCCTGCGCGAACGCGGCCCGCTGGCCGAGGCCGAGTCCGTTGTCGGCGGCCAGGGCCCAGAACACCAGGCCGTTGGCGGCGATCAGCGTGGTCAACGTCCAGCCGACGCCGCGCCGGCGCAGTTGTGTGGCCTGCCACCGCAGATCCACCAGCTTCTGTCTGTTGTGGACGAACTGGCGGACTGTCCAGTCGCTCAGCCCGAACAGCCGGATCTCCTTGCCCGCCGGGGGATCCACCGCCAGCCGGTACGTGTACTCCGCGCGCCGCTGGGCGTGCTGCACCTCGGGCGTGTCCCGATCCCAACTGCTGCTGTCGCGCAGCAGCCAGTGCGTGGCCAGCCATGCCGCCGCCAGCAGCGCGCCGGCCCACCAGTGGAATGTCGCCAGCAGGACCGCCTGGCCCAGGCCGGCCAGCGCCTCCACCAGGCTGCCGGCGATCATGCCCATCGACAGCGCCAGCGGCGGCCCGGAGATGCCCTGGTCGAAGTCCCTGGCCACGGCCAGCTGGCCGGCCAGCTCCCGCGACTCCAGGTGCGCGATGCCGGGCGGCCCGGTCGTGGCCGTGAGCAGGCGGTCCTGGAGCCGGGACGAGAGGTGGTCGCCGAGGTTGGTGCTGACCTGGCCGTGCACCGGGGCCAGCACCTGCATCAGCAGGAACACCATGCCCAGGGCGATCAGCGATGCCGTCGGATCGGCGGCGGCGATCAGCGCCCCGACCTCGTACGCGAACAACGCCGGCAACACGGCTTGTGCCACTGCCAGCAGCCACCACGCCGCCGCCAGCCCCCGATGCGCACGCCACAACGCCCTGACGAATTCCCCCATGCGCCGTACCTACCGCGAGCCCCCCTCACCGTCAACCGAATACCTCCGCGAGTCGCGCTCCACCAGACTCGCGGGGGGTTCAGCGGCTGAGGGAGGGGACGGCGTGGCGGGAGGTGGCGTGGAGTTGGTACCAGATCTGGTGGTCGCGGAGCACGGAGAGAGTGGCGGGCCAGGTCGACACGGCGGGGGTGGCGACGGCGGCCAGCAGGCGGGCGCGGTCGAAGGACTTGGCACCGGTCAGGTACGAGCGGAAGGCGTCGATGCGGCGGTCGAACTCTCGGTCGGCAGGGGCGAAACCGGCGTCGGAATACGTGTAGTGCGGGCGGGGCAGGCCGGCGACGTCGAACATCAGGTCCAGGCCCTCGCCGACGCGGAAGTCGGTGGGGTGGGTCAGGTGGAACACGCCGGCGTGGCCGGAGCGGCTGACCGACACGGCGTCGGCGACGACCAGGTCGACCGGGGCCAGGCTGACCGGAGTGGCGGGGTCGACCCGCAGCCGCAGCGGCCGGGTGCGCTCGGCCGGATCGCCGAGCATGGACAGCATCCGCTCCAGCTGCACGAGCTGCCGGTGGATGCCGTGCATGCCGGTGTGCCCGCCGACCACGGCGTGGGTCACGCTGTGCCCGATCACCAGGCCGGGCCGCAGGATCCGCTTCACCAGGCCGTCGGCGGCCAACACCGCCCACTCGGCGGAGATCTTGCTTTCCTCGTGGCGGTTGTTGTGCAGCGGGTCGGTCACCGGCAGTTCCCGGACCGTCCCGTTGCGACGGCCGGCGACGTAGGCGGTGCTGAAGTGGTTGAAGGAACGGCAACCCAGTGCGACGGCCAGCTCGACAGCGTGTCGCGTGCCGAGCACATTGGTGCGCTGCAAACCTTCCCAGTGCCGGTCCTCGCACCGCTGGTCGGCCGCGCAGTGCCAGAACTCGTCCGCGCCGGCGGGAAAATGGTCCGGATCCACGCCGCAGAGCGGAAGTTCGACATCGGCCGGCACGGCCACGCAGCGGCGCCGGACGGCGTCGTCCAACGACTCACCGTGACCGAAGGCCCGTGCGGCGGCGGTGAGGGCGGCGGTCAGCCGGCTGCCGGCGTCGGACCGGCCGGGGCGGACCAGGCAGGCCACGTCGGCGTCGGTGCGGCGCAGCAGCTCCAGCACGAGCGCGGAACCGACGAGGCCGGTTGCTCCGGTGACGACGTGCACGAAATCCTCTTCCCGAACGCGATGGCGGTCCCTTCGATGCTACGGAGGCGAGAGGTCCGGTTCAGCGCACGTTCGGGCCGAGTTGCCCTGACAAAGGTGCCTCCCGCGGCCGGTAAGTGTGCGCTCCGCCACAATCCGGCCGGGCGTAGGCTGGCGCCATGGCAGTCGTGAAGATCAACGCGCTTGACGTGCCCGAGGGCGCGGGCGAGGAAATCGAGAAGCGGTTCGCCGCTCGGGCGGAGACGATGAACTCGGTGCCCGGCTTCCTGGGCTTCGAGCTGCTGCGCCCGGTCGGCGGCGAGAGCCGGTACTTCGTCTACACCCGCTGGGAGTCCGACGAGGCCTTCCAGGCGTGGAGCGCGGGGCCGGGGGGCGGGGGCGCGCCCCCCCGCCCCCCCCCCCCCCCCCCCCCCCCCCGGGGCCACCAGCGTGGGGTAGGGGTCGCCCGCAAACGGGGCCCCCAGCACGCCAGGCGACCGCGGGGTTAGCC